>JBILDG010000232.1:0-3481 GCA_044352715.1 Chthoniobacterales bacterium
AGGATATCGAAACATCCGTTGGTCAAAACCAACCGCCGGCCGGAGACATCCAATTCATCGCGGATGGCGGACAACTTCTCCGTGCTGACAATTTCTCCCTGATGCATGCCCGCAAATTCTCATCCCTGTCCCCTCGAAAAAAGCCTAAACCCACCGCGCCATTGCCAGAGGGCCAAGAACACCCTTAATTTCAGCTTGGCATGTCCACCGCCGCCACCGTTCTGCCTCGCGGCCCAGCCGAACCCGACCAGTCCGCCGCGCCCTGCCCGGTCGCCCGAATAGCTGGCCTTTTGCTGGAGGAACCCATGCTGGAAGCCGTTGCTTTCAATCCCTCGTCCCGGCGACTCTCGATTGCCACCCTCGGGGGAGATCCCGGCGGCCGCCTGGCGCAACGCGTCTCCGAGGCGATGCTCGGCGCCGACAAGCCCTGCGAACATTTTCGCCCCGAAGGGTGCGTCGTTTGCGGCGTACGCGACGAGAGCATCCCCGGAAGATCACGCATCCTTGTCTCGGAAAAATTCGGCACGACCCTCGTCCGCAAAGCAACCTGCGTCACGGCCATCTCTCTTTGGCAGTGGATCAAGCTGGTTTGGCCCGCCTACGCACCCCGACAAAAAGGAACCATCGAGGAGCACTCCGAGACGGAATGGAAACCCATGGCCGCGCTGGCCGCGGGATGTGCCGCGCTCGGACTGGCCGGATGGACCTTGGAAATCGCCGGCTTTGCCGCATGGATACCCCTCACCGCCTACCTCTTCGCCTACATCTGCGGCGGGTGGGATGCTGCCGTTGATGCATGGGAGCGCCTCAAATCCGGACAACTCGACATCCACTTCCTCATGCTCGCCGTGGCCGGAGGAGCCGCCGCCATCGGCGCATGGCGCGAGGGAACTCTGCTCCTTTTCCTGTTTTCCGCCTCCGGTGCCATGGAGCATTACGCGATGGGGCGCACGCGCCGTGAGATAGGAGCCCTCCTGCGGGGTGCGCCCAAAACTGCTCTGGTGGTTGAGAAAGACAGCGAAAAAGAGGTCGCGGTCGAAAATTTGCGAACTGGCATGACCATACGCGTCACGGCGGGCGGACAAGTCCCCGCCGACATCACGGTCATCCGCGGGCAATCCGAGTGTGATGAATCCAACCTCACCGGCGAGTCAGTTCCTGTTCCCAAAAGCCACGGCGATACCGCTTGGGCCGGAACGATCAACCTTTCCGGAGTCATCGAAGGCGCCGTGCTCCGCCCCGCCGCGGAAAGCTCACTGCAGAAAATCATCCGCCTGATTCGTGAAGCGCAAGCTCTGCGCGCTCCATCGCAAAGTTTCACCGACCGCTTCGGCACGACTTACACATGGATCATCCTGACCGCCTGCTTGACCATGTTTTTTGTCTGGTGGTTGATTTTCGACCTGCCGGCGTTCGCCGGCGCGGGAGAAACCCGCAGCGCCTTCTACCGCGCCATGACCCTCCTGGTGGTGGCCTCGCCCTGCGCTCTAGTTCTCTCGGTTCCCTCGGGTATTCTTTCCGCCATCGCTGCCGGCGCCCGGCGCGGAGTACTCTTCCGCGGGGGAGCCCCGATCGAAAATCTCGCGCGCGTCCAGGTGGTTGCCCTCGACAAAACCGGCACCCTCACCTCCGGGCGACTCGCTCTGGCCGGCATCGACATGAGGAAAGGCAACGAGAGCGAGTTGCTGTCCGTGGCCCGCGCCTTGGCACAGCACTCCACGCATCCGCTGTCACGGGCCATCCTCCGCATGGGATGGGAACGCGACCTACCCATCGAGTCCGCGGAAAATCACGAAACCGTGCCGGGACGCGGCGTGCGGGCACGTATTGCCGGTGCTGCTTGCGTCCTCGGCAGTCGCACATTTGTCACCGAAGAGACCGGCGCAAATTTGCCCGAGACGTTGCCGGCGGCCGATGCCGCCGAAGTCTGGGTCGCAGGCCCGTCTCTCCTCGGGTGTTTGCGCTTCCGTGATGAAATCAGGCCTGCCAGTGCCGCCCTTCTTGAACAGTTGCGCCGGCGATCCATCCGCACGGTCATGCTGACCGGCGATCGCAAGGGACCCGCTGAAGCGATGGGTCATGCGGCCGGCGTCGATGAAGTGCGGGCCGGTTTGCTGCCACAAGACAAAGTCGCGGCGATCGAGAATCTCAAAGACGGCGGCCGGTTGCGCGTCGCCATGATCGGTGACGGGGTCAATGACGCTCCCTGCCTGGCCGCCGCCGACATCGGTGTGGCCATGGGGGCACGGGGCTCGGATGCCGCCTTGGAGCAAGCCGAGGTTGTCCTGATGAACGACCGTCTGGAGAACTTCCTCCTCGCGCTGGATTTGAGCACCCGCGCGCGCCGTGTCATTCACCAGAACATGTTCGTCGCCTTGGGAACCGTGGGCGTAATGGTGCTGGCCACGTTTGCTTTTCCCCTGCCGCTGGCTCTGGGCGTTGCCGCCCATGAGGGGAGCACGCTCATTGTTGTGCTCAACAGTCTGCGACTGCTTTTTATGCGCCGCACCTGACAAGCAGGCCGGGCATTGTTAGTTTGCAGGTGGATGTCTTGGCGCATATTCACCCATCACACGCTCAAAACACTGCTACGCATCGTGCAGGTGTTTGCCTTTGTGATCGTTCCGGGGGTGTTGCTCTGGCTGCAGTTCGTCGGACTGCCCCGCACTTTTTTCCCCCCCATCATCGAAGCAGCCCAGCGGGCCGGCCTGCAGTTGGAGTTCTCCCGCATGCGCCTAAGCTTGCTCGAGGGTCTGGTGTTGGATGGCGTCGAAATGCGGGCAGCCAACCTGCCGGAGAATAACGAGGTCAAAGTCGATCGCGTGGCCGTCTCGCTCGATTGGCGCCGGTTGGCGCGCGGGGCTGTCGATTTGACCGCGCTGGACCTGCGCGGCGCACAGCTTTACCTGCCGGTTTCCACCGGCGACGATGTGGTGCGGAGCGTGCGGCTAACGCGGGCCCGGGCCCGCCTCATGCTGGCGGACGGTGTCGTTAGCGTTCCCTTGGCCCGCTTCAACTTTCAGGGCATCGACGTGATCGCCAGCGGACAGGTCGCTTTGCGCGGGAAGACCGGAGAAGCGCCCAGCTCCAACCTTCTTCCTTCGGAGATCGCCAAGGCCATGGAGATATTGGAAGAGATCGACTTCGGCACCATCGCCCCCGTGCTTGAACTCGAATTCACCACCCAATCAGGGAACGCCGCCGCCTTGCAGTTGCCCCGCATCCGCCTGCAGGCCCCCCGCGCGACCTACGGCAACATCCGGCTGCGGGACATCCGTCTCGAGGCGACTTACGCTCGACAGGTTCTGGACCTGTCTGTTCTCTCCGCCCGCGGAGAGAACGCCGGAGCCCTCACGGCTTCGGGGCGCTGGAATCTCACCACCGGAGAGGGACGGGGCGATGTGCGCTCGAGTCTCGATCCGGTTCCTTGGCTCGAACAACTTTATCCCGAAAGTCCTTGGGCCGAGTTGGCCTTCAACTA
>JBILDG010000233.1:0-3476 GCA_044352715.1 Chthoniobacterales bacterium
GAAAGTTGAACTCCCGAGAGGATTTCGCCCTGGAGGGCGCGGTCGATGGCGGGATCACCGGAGGAGCCCTCGATCGTGGCGCGGGTGACACGCCCGGTGCGATCGACCCAGATACGGGCTTTGATCGTCATCCGCGAGGATCGGGTCAATTTGTGGTTGCGGATGGCGGCGGAGATCGAGTTTTGCACGCGGCCGGCATACCAACCGAAGCGTGAGGCGTTTCCTCCGCCGACCTTGCCGCGGCCGCCGATCATGCCTCCGCCGCCTTTGCCGACGAGGCCGAATCCGTCGGGCGGCCCGTCTCCTTGGATGTTCGAACCCATCGGCGCGTCCTCGGCGGGAGCCTCGGGTTCGGGCGCGGCATCAGGAGTCGTTTCCTCGACAAACTCGGGGGCATCGGGCGGAGGCTCCGTGGGGTCGGGCGGGGCCGGGGGCGGCGTGGGAGGTGGCGTGGGAGGTGGAGGCGGGGGTGGCAAAACCGGCATGATGTTCACCGCGGTGGATGCTTTTTTCTTCGGTTTGCTTTCTCCGCCGAAAAAGAAAAAGGCTCCCGCGGCAACGGCCAAAAGCGCCACGCCGCCGACCACGATCCACAGCACGGGCGGCTTTTTGCTTCCGGTCTCGTCGGAGCCGGAGAATGGCGGGAAGTCGGACATCGTTTATTTCTCCGGCCCCACGGTGGCCAGACCAACCTGGCTGATTCCGACACGTCCACAGACATCGAGCACATTCATGATGCCCTCGTATTGCGTTTGACGATCTCCTCGCACGACCACCGGGAATTCCGGAATCTTCGCTTTGTGCTCTTTGAGCCGGGCCTCAAGTTCGGCCAAGGTGACCGGCACGGTGTCCAAGGCGATCTTGCCTTGGTTGTTGACCGTGATAGCCCGGCTTTTGGGTCCGCTGAGGTCGGCCGGCTTGCTCGAAGATTTCGGCAGATCGACCTTCATGCCCTGCACCCCGGCGGTGGTCATGATGATAAAAATCAAAAGCAGCACGAGGTAGAGATCCACCATCGGCGTGACATTGATATCGTCGTAGGATTTGTCGTCTCCGGCGTCCATGGTCAGGAGTTTTGGGTTGCAGCCAAGTCGGCCATAAGCTCGGCGGCCTCTTTACCACCGGTTTCTTCAAAGCGGGCGGCCTGTTCCGGGGTGCGGATCTGGCGGATGGGAACTTTGGATCCGCTTTCACCCGGGGGTGGGTAAAACTCCGCGACCTTGGCGACAAACTCGTCGATGAACACCTGCATCGAGGCAATGACGCCTTTGATGCGCTGGTTGAGAAAGCTGTACATGAACAACGCCGGAATGGCCACAAGCAGACCAACGGTCGTGGCCAGAAGCGCACTCGCGATACCCGGGGCGATCGAGTTGACGTCCACCTCGCCGGACTTCGCGATAATGGCGAAGGTGATCATGACGCCGACCACGGTCCCGAGCAGACCCACGTAGGGTCCGCCGGCAATACTGACGGTGAGGTAAACGATGTTTTTGTTCAGCCGGTGTTGCTCATGAACAAGAGCAGCGTCCAGCGCAGCGCGTATTGCTTGGATCGAACGGGCCGAAAGCCCCTGCCCTTTGTTTTTACCATTGCCCAAGCGATGACGGATCTCTTCCGAACCGACGTGATAAACGTGGTAAAGCGGCGAGTCTTTGAACAAGGCCAGCGCCTTCGGGCCGATTTTTCCGCCGAAAGATTTAGCCGCTTCGGGATTGTCGAGATCGATGGCAGTGAGGTCGGCCGCCACGTGGCTCCAGAGTTTTTGAAACTCTGTATTGCCCTTTTCGATCTTGCCGAGATTGAGGTATTTCGCCGCCGCCACATACCAACCGGCGATCATCATGACGATGCACACGGCCACGGCAATCCAGCCGTCGAACATCATGTTGTTGGCGATGTCGCCGAAAAGCATCACATGCTCAAGCGCCCCGCCATGGCCACCCGCTGCCCCGCCGCCCTCGATTTCACCAACTGACAGAACCTTGCCCGACAGCTCGGAACCGGATTGCGTGATGAAAAGCAAGCGCAAGGCCGCCGCCGGCAAGGCACTCCCATACATCTGGAACTCATCAAACTCGCCAAGATAGCGCCCCTCCGTTCCGGTCGCCGGATCAGGTCCGCCGAGAAACATTTCGCCATCACCGGCAGGCAGGGAAGCATCGAGGGCGCCGGCCTCCTTGCCATCGACAAAGAGTGTTATTTTTCCGCCCGCAGCAGTGAGAGACACTTGACGCCAGACGCCCGCGCCGACGGTTTCCGTCGCCGTGGCGCGCGGGATACCGGCCACCTCGACGAAAGGCGCGCCACCCGCCGCCAGTCCCACTTTGAAACCATTGGCGCCGGGACGCGAGAAGAGCACTGCCTCGTTGGTCACGGCGATGGGCTTGACCCAGAAAATCATGGTGAGGTCGCTGCCCTCGGACCAGGCATTGGCGGCTGAACCGGGGATTTTTACCGGATCGCGACCAACCAGACGCAAGCCGTCGGCAATGATGGTTCCTTCGGAAATATTGCCCGCAGTCTCGGCGTTGGCCGCATTGGCTGTGGCGTCTTGGGGCGGAGTGCCGCGTTCATTGAGGTGGTAAACCAGTTTGGCCGTCTCGGGATAAGTCTTGGCCGCATCGGGAGCCCCCTCGCCTTCCGGTGCGGCGTTGCCGTAATACATCCAGAAATCCGTGGTTCCACCCGCGGCAATCGCCGGCACCCGGACCCACGCAAAGCCCTCGGCCATGAGCGGGTCGAACTTCTCCAAATGGTATGCCAAAGCGGTCTTGCCGTCGGCTGCAACAAACCGCAAGTCGCTGCCGTCGGGTTGCACCGCTTCGAAGGGCAACACCCCCGGATGCAAACGCACGAGCACGACCGCTTCACCGGGTTCCCCTTGGATCTCGGCCCCTTCCGCGGAGGTATTGATGCTCAGGGGTGTACGACCGGTCCAAGACTCGTTCCACCAATCAGCAGCCTCGGCATAGGCTGATGAACAAAGCGCCAGCGCGGTCAGCGTCAGTCCCAAGTGTTTCAAGGAAGTTTTCATAATTTTCATAGTTCGCCCCACACACGGAAGGTCAGCATTGGATTGCCCGCCGGCCGGTAGCTGTCTGCCTCGGTCGATCCCTGTGAGATCTGCGGAATACCCACGTAAACCGCACCGTTCAGCCAATCCATCAGCTTGATCACCCCGCCGAAGCCGACGCTCAGCAGGTTGAAATTGGTGGTCTGCTCGGGCAACGGATCGTTGATGAAGACCGAGCCGGCATCGACGAAGGCCAGCAGTCGCAATTCGTGCTTCTCACTCTTGGTCCACCATTGCAGCAGCGACGGCGAACGCACCTCGATGGTGCCGGCGATGGCACTGTCACCCACCGCTTGGGATTCGAGATAGCCGCGCACAGTGTTCAGGCCGCCCATGGAAAACTGCTCGCTGTCCACCAACGCGTTTTGCGTGGCTTGGCCCTGCACGACCGCTTTGATCT
>JBILDG010000234.1:0-3470 GCA_044352715.1 Chthoniobacterales bacterium
AGAACCTCATGGTCCTGCGTTTTGCCAACACCGTCTTCGAAGCCCTGTGGAATCACCGCTATGTCGAGAACGTCCAGATCACGGCCAGCGAACCACTCGGCATCGGCACCCGTGCAGGCTACTATGAGCAGTCCGGCGCCATGCGGGACATGGTGCAGAACCATCTACTGCAACTTCTCTGCCTCACCGCCATGGAGCCACCCATCGACCTTGGGGCCGATGCCGTTCGCGATGAAAAAGTGAAAGTCCTGCGGGCTCTCCGTCCGCTCACCGGCGCCGCCGTGGCGAAAAACGTCATCCGCGCTCAATACACCGAAGGATTCATCAACGGCCAAGAAGTTCCGGGCTACCGATCGGAACCCGGCGTCGCGCCGGAATCCATGACCGAAACCTACGTCGCCCTGCGTCTGCATATCGACAACTGGCGCTGGGCCGGCGTGCCGTTTTTCATGCGTGTGGGCAAGCGCTTGCCTAAATCCGGCACCGAAATCGCCATCCAGTTCCGCGGCACGCCGCCCGTTCTCTTCAACCGCGAAAGCCAACTCCAAGACCCGAACGTCCTCGTCATCCGGATCCAGCCCGACGAGGGCATTTCTTTCCGCATGGCCGCCAAAATGCCCGGAGCTCTCGTCCAAATCGAACCGGTCAAGATGGATTTCCACTACGGCACTTCGTTCGGCAAAGCCACGCCCGAGGCCTACGAACGCCTGCTGCTCGATGCCATGAGCGGCGACGCCACGCTCTTCGCCCGCCGCGACGAGGTCGAGCATGCATGGGAATTTGTCGACGGCATCCGCGCGGCCTGGGACGACGGAAAGGCCCCGCGTCTTGATTTTTACCCCTCGGGATCTTGGGGGCCCCGCGAAGCGGACGAACTGCTTGCCCAAGACGGCGCTGTTTGGCGCCGGCTGTAAAAAATGAATGCGTCCTCCGTCATCTCGCCCGGCCTGCCTGTCGAGGTCGGCGAAATTGAGCGCCAACTCGGACTGCTCTGGGAACAAGCTGATGCCGGCAAAGTCCGCGCATCGCTGGTCAACTTGGTCATCTACAGCGAGGCGCCCGGATCGATCGGGCGCAACACTCCGCTTCTGGCCAGCATCGCCGGCGACCACGCCTTCCGCGCCCTCCTAGTGCAAGCCAACCCCGCCGCGCGCCAAGCTGGGGTGCAAGCGTGGATCACCGCCCACTGCCATTTGCGCGAGGCCGGCAAAAAAGAAATATGCTCGGAACAGATCACCTTCCAACTCGACGGCCCGGCCGCCCGACGCCTGCCGAGCATCGTTTTTTCCCATCTCGATTCCGACCTGCCCCTTTACCTCTGGTGGCAGAGCGAGTTGCCTCCCGAACCTGCCGAACAACTCTGGACTTGGGTTGACCGCTTGATCGTAGACAGCCATTCGTGGCGCGATCTCGGCTCTCAATTCCGACGGTTGCGCGAATTGGAACAACTCGGTCGCAGACGTTTCGCCATCTGCGACCTGACTTGGACGCGGATTTTCAACCTTCGATACGCCATCGCCCAGATATTCGATCTTCCGGCCGCACGCGATAAGCTGGACAGCCTGCGGCGTATCGAGATCTGTCATGCCCCCGGCCATCGTATCACCGCCCTGCAATTACTCGGATGGCTCGCCAGCCGTCTCGGGTGGCAACTTGACCGGAATGCCGACGAGTTCGTCTTCCGTCTTCCCGACCAAGCGACCTGCCATTTCCACCTGAGGGAGGAGGATAGCAAAGAAGCCTGCATCGCCAGCGTCCTGATGGCTTTCGAGTATGGCGAGGCCCGTGTTCACTGTCAGAGCGATTCGGAGTTTTACCTCGTCGAATTCACGGCGCCGGGCTCATCCCCCTACTCGCAACTGCTCCCGGCGGGTCGCGACAAGACCACCGACATCCTTCTCTCCGAACTCAGCCGGGCCAGCCGTCACCCGCTTTACTGGCCGACCATTCGGGCCATCGAGCCGCTGCTCGGTCGGGATTGAGCGAGACGCTTGTCAGCCGGCCACCGACCACGCATCATAAAAACTTATTTATGCGCAAAAAAATTATCGCCGCAAACTGGAAGATGAACATGACCGCCGCCGAGGCCGCTTCGTTTCTCGAGGACCTCGCCCTGGAGTTGAAAAATTTCGAAGGAGCTGAAGTCGTTATCGTCCCGCCCTTCACCGCGTTGCCCCGCGTCTCCGAGATCGTCACCAAAATCCCCGGCCTCACCGTCGGCGCGCAGAATATGTGGCACGAAAACTCCGGTGCCTTCACCGGTGAAATCAGCGCCGGAATGTTGCGCGAATTTTTCACCCGCTACGTCGTCCTCGGGCACAGCGAACGCCGCACGCTTTTCGGAGAAACGGATGAAATCATTAACAGGAAAGTAAAAGCCGCCCACGCCGCGAGCCTCCGCCCGATTCTCTGCGTCGGGGAAACGCTCGCGGAACGCGACGCGGGCACACACCACGCGGTTCTTTCCAAACAACTCAAAGGCAGCCTCACCGGTCTCGATGCCGAGCAAATGCTCGATACCGTCATCGCCTACGAACCTGTCTGGGCCATCGGAACAGGGCGCACCGCGTCGCGCGAGCAAGCCCAAGAAGCCCACGCCTTCATCCGGAAAACGCTGGCCGAAATGTTTGATGCCGCCACCGCCGCCAAAGTCCGTATCCAATACGGTGGCAGCGTGAAACCGGACAATGCCAAAGAACTTCTCCATCAGCCCGACATCGACGGCGCGCTCGTTGGCGGCGCCAGCTTGGAGCCCAGGAGTTTCGCCAAAATCGTCCAAGCCACCGCCCGCGTGGAGGAATAGCAGGGACTAACCGGGTTGACTGCGGCCCGATCCGGCGTCGGCCGACTGGCCGGGCTCGATTGCTTCCAGAAACAGATTTTCCAGCGTGGTCTGGAGCCGGCCGGTGCTGACGACTTTGAGCCCGAGATTTTCAGCCGCCTCTTGCAGCGCGGCCAGCTTTTCCGGCGAAGTCTGCTCGAGCACAACCTCCGTGCGGTCGCGCACGGCGAGCAGATCTTCCACGCGCCCCTCACGGACCAGCCTTCCGCGGGCCAGAATGCCCACGCGATCGCAAATTTCCTGCACTTGGGAAAGCAAATGCGAGCACAGCAGGATCGTCTTGCCGCGGGCCTTGAGCTGAAGGATGAGGTCCCGGATTTCACGAGATCCCACCGGATCGACACCGGCCGTTGGCTCGTCCAACACCAGCAGCCCCGGGTCTTGGACCAGAGCTTGCGCCAGACCAATCCGCTGTAGCATCCCCTTGGAGTAGCCACCCACACGCCGGTCCGCCGCTTCGGAAAGCCCCACCAAGTCGAGCAGCTCTTGAACGCGCGCGTCGAGAACAGCTCCGCCCATGCCGCTCAGCTTGCCGAAAAAACGGACCGTCTCGGCCCCGGTCAGAAATTTGTAAAAATAAGGATTCTCCGGCAGGAACCCCACATCCTTGCGGCTGCGCACCAAGCGA
>JBILDG010000235.1:0-3467 GCA_044352715.1 Chthoniobacterales bacterium
TGGAGTGTGGCTGAAAGTGTCCCAAATGCTCGGTCCCTTGCCATCCTCGTCGGCCGCGCCTTCCACCTGAAACGCGGCCGTGGCGGCACCCCACCAGAAATTGGCGGGGAAGTCTGCTGATGCTTGGTTCTTTGTCATGGTATTGATCAATGAAATGTTGATTGCCGAATCCGCTTCGTGAGGCGTTGGTGCCACTCCACATCGCGCCACATCCCGCGAAATTGCGGACCGCAGAAATTACTCGTTGCGATGCCGGTCCAGCGACCGGTTTTGACCGCCTCCTCAACGCCGTGGGCACAGAGTTCCTTCACCCATCCCCAATCAAGGAGCGGCCAGTCCTTGTAGTTCACGATCGCCCAACATTCCGTGGTGACGAGCGGAAGCTGAGTGGAGCGGCTCCAGTCGGCAAGTTGCTGAATTAGCGCGGTTAGAGATTCCTTCCAGTGCTGTTCATCCGTGCGGTAGAGACGTTCGGCGAATTCCACGACCGGCGCGTATTCCACGATGTCGAACAGGTTCCATTTGAAACCGATCTGCCGGTAAAAAGAAGTGTCCTTCGCCATCCAGACATGGGGCTCGAGCAGGCCGAAGTGCGAGAGGTAGATGCCGGCGTTGTCTTTGAACAGATTTTCGCTGAAGGAAAAACAGAGCGGCATCTTCGGATAGGCTTGCTGGAGCACTTCGGTCGCACGCTTCATCCATGCGAGGGAGTCTTCGGAACGCCAATCAAAGCGCTTCGCATCCTCGTCGAAGAACGGTCCCCACCACGGCCATTCATTGCAAAAATCCACATAGACCACCGTGTCGAGCAACCCGGCCTGTTCGATGGAACGCAGCGTCTCGATCCAAATGCGGGCGTGGATTTCGGAAGAGGCGACCAAAGCGCGCTGATTGGTCACATCCTTGCGGAACCAACTGGAAAGACCGACTGAAATGTTGCGGTCGCAGCATTTGGCAAGGAATTCATTCAGATGCGGCTGGATTTGGACATCCACCAAGCCGCAGGCCCCCCAATCGTGAATTGTCCACTGAGGTTTGAGTCGCCAGATTTTCTCCGCCCCCGCCGCGAGCAAGTGAGGATAGGCATCGATGCGGACGGCATTGTAACCGCGCTCGAGTAATTCATCTAAAGCGCGATCCCAGTCTTCGTAGCCCGCACCGGACCATCGGCGCTCGAGCCACGAAAAGTCCCACATGGCAATAGCCAGAGCTTTTTCAGTTTTTAGGAGTGGGACTTTCACAGATTGGCGGGAATGAAGCGGCTCCACTCGCGTTTGGCATGACCACGCGCATGATCGTGGAGATAGCGTTGGAAGTTCAGCGGCGTGAGGCCGGCGGTTCCCATGATCGGACATCCGCAGGGAAATCCTGCGCTGTGGTAAAACTCGGCAGGTTGAAGTGTGTCGCCGATCGCTTCGAAGACGCCCTTGTTATAATGGCGGCAAAACTCCGCTGCACAATCCCACTCGTGATAACGAATCAACGCCTCGAAGGCCTTGAAGGCATCGAGCGGCCAGGAGTAGGCATCCCCCCAATGACCGCAGAGCGGATTAAAGGAGGGATCATTGAGCGCCACCATCGGCACCGGAATTTTGGTGAAGAATTGCTCGGGATCAAACAAGGCCTCGATGAGTTTGGGAGTCCGCTCAGGCGGCACCAGACCGGCCCACATCAGCCAATAGACAGCATTGGTGCGCTTCATCACCTTTTGCCCAGTAGCGCGAACCACGGGATAGTAGAAACCTGTCGCCTCGTCCCAGAGATTGGCATTCGCCCAATCGTAGATACGGCGGTATTCGCTCTCGAAATAGGCGGCATCTTCGGCGAGGCCGAGTTCCCGGGCAAAGAAAGCCAAATCCTCTGCCATCCGAGCCTGGCAGGCGACGATATCAGGCAGATAGGCCTTCTCCGGACGACCGGCAATTTCCGGGGTTCGGGTGAAGGGATTGCAGGTATTTTCAAATACCTCGGGATCGTCGGGATCCGTGCCGTTGTCTTTGTATTCGCAGATTGCGGAGTAGAGATCCTGACCCGCATGGCCGGTGGCAATCATTCCATCCCCGGTGGGATTGCGGTGGGTCATCCACCAAACATACCAAGCCTTGAAGCCATGATGCGCCCGTTCGAGGAAGACACGGTCGCCGGTGAAAACATAGTAATCCCGCACACACGGCGAGATATTGGGAATCTGTGAGTAATCGAAGGTAGATCGTGGAAAGACCGCCTGAGGCACCATGCCGTCGGGCATCTGGTGGTCGAGGAGCGTCTTGATCGAGTTAGCCAAAGCCTCTGGAGAAATCCAAAGCATGTAGCGACAGGCGGGCAGAAACGCGATCCACACCGCATCGGCAAAATCCCACTCGGGGCCGTAAAACTCGAGCATCGATGGTTGGTGAATTTGCCCGCCAGCGCGGGTGTTGCGCAGGGCGCGGTTCACAAAAGCGGCGACGAGATTTTTCTCCGAGGCTGACTCGCCACCAGTCAGGAACGGAGCGATGGATTGCGGCTTCGCAAGCTTGTGCCAGACCGTGTCAAACGCCTCCAACTTGGCCTTGCCATCCTTGATCACGGCATCCCGTTCGCTCGGGGTTGGACAATCATAAACCGCCAAGCCGAGCAACTCGCCCTCGGCAGTTCCGGGTTGCAGCATCACGCCGTGCCATCCGCGACTGTTGTGCATTCGCCAGACTCGGCCGTCATCAATCGCGCCGTTGTCCGCCGCTTCAAATTCCAATCCGACTTTGACATTTCCCCCACCCTCCCCAGAGAGGCGAATGCGAAAAAGGAGCAGAAAGTGTGAATGAACGATCAGCTCGAAAGACCGGTGCAGTTCCCCGCTTTGATCGAGCAGGCGCAGCAAATTCCCCGTGCGGTGGCAAATCCGCGAGCCTTCCGACCCAGAGTAGAGCGGCTCAACTCCATGTCCCTGATCCAACTCAAAGCGCAACTGAGGCGCGAGGGCTTGGCGATCCAGATCGTTGTGAGTCGTCCGACGAATCACCACGCCGGGCTCGGCTTCGCCCACCGGAGAGATCGCCCAGCGGGGGAATTTCGGCTCGGGCATGGAAAAATCCGTGGGCCACAAACTCTGGAACCAGTTGGTTGATCCGAGGGCATCAACCATGTCAGCTGTCGCCGTGGGCAACTGGGTGGCCGAGGCCTTTAGCTCCAATGCAAGACTAGCCGCCTGAGGAATCGCCTTGCCGGGATTTTGCAGGGGATGACCGGGACCAAAACAGCAGAGCCTACGGTAATCGACCACAGACTCTTGCAGGGAAGGATCAGCACTCGGGGGCATATAAAAGATGTATCCCGAATTAGGCTGAGATCGGCTCGGGACGGATGGTTTTGCCGTTGTCCTGCGTGGTCAATTTCACATGGTAACGATGCCCATGGTGCGAAAAGGCAAAGGAGACAGACTTCCATTGCTTGGGCAGACGCGGTTCGAGCACTGGTTTGCCATTGTC
>JBILDG010000236.1:0-3448 GCA_044352715.1 Chthoniobacterales bacterium
ATGGCCAAATCTCGGAACAAGCCCCCGCCCATGATTTCTTCCATTCTCCCCAGTCCGAAATCGCCCGACGCTTCCTCGCCAAGGTTCTCAAATACTAAAATATAATCGCGGGTTTCTCCATAGGTCGCCTTGCAGATCCGGTTCCATCGCATGCTGGACGTGGCCCCACACTTAAAAACACACACACGGCCACCGACCTCAGCCCTTTGTCCACAAGCCGCTTCTACGCCGTGGCCTCAACTGCATTGCGCACACTGGCCAAGGCGTAATCCCGGTTCATCTTGGCGATAAAGGCCGCCGGCACGCCAGCGGGGCAGACAGCTTCGCACTCGTAGTAGTTAGAACAATTTCCGAAACCCTCGGCATCCATCTTGGCGACCATACCTCGCACACGGCGTCCGGCTTCCGGCTTGCCTTGGGGCAACAATCCCAAATGTCCGACTTTACCGGCGACAAACAACATGGCTGATCCGTTGGGGCAAGCCGCCGCGCAGGCTCCGCATCCGATACAGGCCGCCGCGTCCATCGCGTAATCCGCGACGGTCTTGGGAATCGGCGTGTCATTCGCATCTTGCGCGTTGCCACAGCGCTCGCTGATGTAGCCGCCAGCCGCAATCACCCTGTCAAAAGCCGACCGGTTGACCACCAGATCCTTCACCACCGGAAAGGCCCCGACACGGAAAGGCTCGATAAAAATCGTGTCGCCATCGTTGAACTTTCGCATGTAAAGCTGACAGGTCGTGCCGCGTCCCTTCCCGTGAGGAATACCATTGATGGTAAGACTGCACATGCCGCAAATTCCCTCACGGCAGTCATGGTCAAAGGCTACCGGTTCATCGCCTTTTTCGGTCAACCGATCATTGACAATATCCATCATCTCCAAAAACGAAGCCTCTGAGGGAATGTCGCGAGCCTCGACGTCTTGGAATGTTCCTTGCGCCGCGCCCTCGGCTTGACGCCAGATTTTGAGGTGGAAGTTCATGGTTACTTATAGCTTCTTGTTGCCAATTTTACGGTTTCGTAATTCAAAGGCTCCTTGATCAAGTCCGGCTTGTTGCCCTCGCCCTTGAACTTCCAAGCCGAGACATAAAAATAATCGTCATCATTTCGCATGGCTTCGCCTTCCGGCGTCTGAAACTCTACGCGAAAGTGTCCCCCGCAGGATTCATTCCGATTCAATGCGTCTTCACACATGAGCTGCCCGAAATCGATGAAGTCAGCCACGCGGCCGGCTTTCTCCAGCGAAACGTTCAACTCTTCCTTGTCGCCGAGGACGCGAACATCGCTCCAGAATTCCTCTCGGATTTCGTCAAAGCGTTTGATGGCTTTTTCCAGCCCCTCTTTGGAGCGAGCCATGCCGCATTCATCCCAGAGAAGCTTGCCGATTTCTTTGTGGAAGCTGTCAACGGTGCGCTTGCCTTTGACGCTGAGCAATCGCTGGACGCGATCACGAACCTCTTGCTCTGCTTGCTTGAATTCCGGGCGATCAACTTCTGGACGCTGCCCGCGCACTGGCGCAAGATAATTCCCGATCGTGTAGGGCAGCACAAAGTATCCGTCGGCCAATCCCTGCATGAGTGCACTGGCGCCGAGACGATTGGCCCCGTGGTCAGAAAAGTTGGCCTCGCCGATGACGAAAAGGCCGGGGATATTACTCTGCAGCTCGTAGTCCACCCAGAGTCCGCCCATGGTGTAGTGGACGGCTGGATAGATCCGCATCGGTGTCTTGTAGGCGTTTTCTCCCGTGATGTTTTCGTACATCTCGAAGAGGTTGCCGTAGCGCTCGCGGATTGTGTCCTCGCCTAGGCGCTTGATGGCATCGGCGAAGTCCATGTAAACCCCCAAACCGCCCGGACCGACGCCGCGGCCCTCGTCACAAACTTCCTTGGCCGAGCGCGAAGAAATATCACGCGGCGCCAGATTGCCGTAGCTCGGATATTTTCGTTCGAGGAAATAATCACGGTCCTGCTCGGCGATATCGGAAGGCTTTTTGCCGCAATCTTCTTTTTTCTTGGGAACCCATACGCGTCCGTCGTTGCGCAGAGACTCGCTCATCAGCGTGAGCTTTGACTGGTATTCTCCGCTGACCGGGATGCATGTCGGGTGGATCTGCGTGTAGCAGGGATTGGCGAACAAAGCCCCCCGGCGGTAGGCGCGGAATGTTGCCGTGACATTGCAGCCCATCGCATTGGTGGAGAGGAAAAACGCGTTACCGTAACCGCCGGTGGCTAAAATCACCGCGTCGGCGGCATGGGAGGAGATCTCGCCTGTCACCAAGTTGCGAACGACGATTCCCTTGGCGTGACCATCCACAATAACGAGATCAAGCATCTCGGTGCGCGGATACATCTTGACCGTGCCGGCCGCGATCTGGTGACTCAGCTCCGAGTAAACTCCGAGCAGTAACTGCTGCCCGGTCTGACCGCGCGCGTAGAACGTGCGTGAAACCTGAGCGCCTCCGAAAGAACGGTTGGCCAACATGCCGCCGTATTCACGGGCAAAAGGGACCCCCTGGGCGACACATTGGTCGATGATGCTGCTGCTGACCTCGGCCAACCGGTGAACGTTGGCCTCGCGAGAACGAAAGTCACCCCCTTTGATCGTATCGATGAACAGACGATCCACGCTATCGCCATCGTTCTGGTAATTTTTCGCGGCATTGATTCCGCCCTGGGCCGCGATGCTGTGGGCGCGACGCGGGCTGTCTTGGTAGCAAAAACACTTCACATTGTAGCCTTGCTCGCCGAACACCGCCGCAGCAGAACCACCGGCCAAACCGGAACCGACCACAATGATCTCGTAGCGACGCTTGTTGGCCGGGCTGACCAGTTTGCTTTCCGCTTTGTAACGGGTCCATTTTTCAGAAAGCGGACCTTGGGGAATTTTGGAGTCGAGAGTGATCGTGCTCATAGGTTCAATGGGCTGATGCCATTTCCTCTGCCACCGGGCGTTGGTCATCAGGCAAGATTTTCAAGTAGCCGCTCATGGACGCGACAGGAATCGAGGCGAAGCCAGCCATCAATGCCCACGCCAACAAAATTGCGCCACGCCGGATGAGAGCCGCGGATTTGCGGCCGTTCAGCCCAAAAGTCTGGAAAACACTCGAAATGCCATGACTCAAATGCATACCGAGAAGCAAAAGGCTCAGCAGATAAAAGCCAGATACCCACGGATTGAGAAAGCTGAGAATGATCATCGCCGCCACATCGTGGCGGCCGTCGATATCGGTCAAGTGAGCATAGGGATTCAACCCAGCGGCAAACTGCAGGACGTGAAAAATGATGAAACTCAGCACCACGAGCCCGCTCAGAGCCATCGAGCGAACAAAAATCGTGCTCTGGATACGTGCCTTCACTGCGTAGCGTTGTGGACGAGCCCTGCGGTTTTCGATCACCAAAAATAGCGTCGAAAATATATGCACCAAAAAAACAAGAAGGAGGCCACCGCG
>JBILDG010000237.1:0-3420 GCA_044352715.1 Chthoniobacterales bacterium
GAGGTAACCGCTCTGTTTAGGCCAGCGGGTTTTCACATTTTGGGAGATCAGGAAAGCGGCGTCTTCCGCTCCCTCGGCATGAAACACGAATTTCAGATAGGTCTCGTTTTTGCCGATCATGGCATCACCGAGTTCCATCGAATACTGGCTGGTCATTTGGGGCGTCCAGTGGTCGGGATCGGGAAGCTCTTTTTCGGTCAGCGTGGCGACTAGCTTCATGTCTTTTGGCGAGTCACCCAGGAAGACCTCGATTTTATTGGCGTCTCCGGGCGAGACGCGGCCATCCACATCGAGAGTGAGACCACTTGGAAAAGGATCTCCCGCACTTGTGAGACGGTAGAGCGCTTCACGATGGAATGGCGTTTTTCCTTTGGAACCGGGCGTTTCGATTTTCTCCATCGTCACCACAGGCTGGGCGTGGGACGGCGGGGATGCGGGATCGTTTTCGATGCCATCGACACCACGGACGAATTTTTCGTCACCGTCGTCGGCATTGAAGAGGCAGAGGAATTGTGAGCCGCGCTCGTAGTAGAGCCGCAGCACTTCGAAATTCTCCTTGAGCATGGTGCGCTCGAGGTTGATGGCCGCGAATTTGCCGTTGGCGGGCAGGTAGTCATACATCGCCACATCGCGGAACTTTGTGTTGGCTCCAATGTCTTGGTGTCCGCTCGTGGCACCGATCTCACCGCTGCTCCAGAGTCCATCGACCATGCCGTGCTGACCGCCACCGTAGCGTTCATCGCCAGCCGGATCATCGGTCATGAAGTTGGGATGCGCGTAGAAATTATCGAAGCTCTGTTCGTCGGGAAGCACCAGCTTGCCGCGATCCACAACGGCAATGTCGCGGCCCATGGCCTTGCGCAGGCTGTCGGCATAATCCTGCCAGGTGCGCAGGGTGTCCTTGTGCATCCACATGCGCTCTTCGAGGCTCATTCCGTCGGTGGGATCGAGTTTTACTCCGTCTTTCGCGGCAGACTTTACAACCTCGTCGGTGATCTCGCCGCTAGAGGGTGCAAACTCGCGCACAAGGATCGGCTGGGGGGGTGTTCCGGCCAAGCGTAGCCTAGCGAGTTCCTCGGGTGCTCCGGACATCATTTGCTGGAAGCGTTTTTCGAGAAACGCATTCATGTTCGGATCGCGGAGGGTGTAGGCGGGCGTGTTGCCCCAGATGTTCGGGAACGAAGCCTGCCAAGCTCCTTTTTGGGGATTGAAACTTGTCTTCTGATAGCGGATGTCGCTGAAGTAGCCGCCGAGGCCGTCTGGGCCAGTGGGACCGGAGAACCAACCGAGACCGTTGAGCATCATCTCGCCCGGCATTGCGGTGAGGCCCGAGATGCGAAAACCCTTGAGAAGCGACTTGTTGCCATCCTTCGGATCGCGCCCACCGTAGGAACCGCCGAAACCCAGCGTTCCCACAGGAGAGTAATCCTTGAGTCCAGCGAAGCGCTTTTTCTGCTCTTCAAACAAGGCCACCCACTCCTCTTCGGTTTTTGGTTTCGCCGGCTTGCCATCGATTTTGATAGCATCAGGTGGCAGCAGGAGGCCCATGGGTTTGAAGACCTGCTCGGATTTGGCGGTTGTGTTGAAAAAGTCCTCCCACGCCCAGACCCTGGCAATGCTGAACGCTCCCCCACCCTCATGGCGAAGCGTGACCTTGAGCGGCGAGCCGCCTTTCAGCAGATCCTCGGGCACTTCGACAAAGAAGTGGTTGGGCCCCGCGCCGAGTTCTTGATACGTGCGGAAGTAGACGTCCCGACCATTGATCACCACCGTGTAGCCATAGGCATCCGGACGGCGATTGTGGATTTCCTGGAATTCCAAGATGAGCGATTTCGCACCGGCATCGAAAGGAACCTCAAAGGAGAGTTCATCGCCCTTGTGGGGAACCGTGCGAACGGAGTTGGAACTTTTCAGGGTTCCCATTTCGGTATCCAACTGCTCGACGAGCACCGACGGGCTGGCTTGAACATTGAGGTTCTTGTCACCAAGAGACACCACGCCCATAGCGGCATGTGAGATCGATGCCAGCGCAACAAGAAGCGAGGAGGCCAGCAAGGCGCAGAGCCGATATTTTATCATGATCGGACGCGGTCAGCGGGATTTGCCCTGACGAGTGATTTCCTCGAGGCGAGCAGCCATCTGCTTGGCAATCGCGGGATACTTCGTCGCAACATTGACCTCCTGCCGGGGATCTTCCTTCAAGTTGTAGAGCTGCTCGGGTTGAGCAGTCTCCAGCAGCTTCCCTTGCGCATCATGGTCGGAGTTTTTGTAGCCGAGCTTATCGAAGTAAAACGTGCCAAAAAGACCGCCCGATCCGCTGTAGGGCTGGTAAACCCAGTCGCCACTGCGGAGACCACGACCGCGCCCGGAGTAAACCATCTCGGTGCGAATGGCGGGCGTGTCCACGGGATGCTCCAACAATGGAAGCATATTGAGTCCATCCGGAGCCGCATTGCGCGGGAGCGGGATGCCGGAAGCGGCGGTGAAGGTCGGGAAAAGATCGGTGAGCGACAAAAGCTTGTCGCAGACGGTGTCCGCCGGAATTTTCCCAGGCCAGCGGGCGATGAAGGGAACGCGGTGCCCCCCCTCCCACACGTCTGTTTTCAGGCCTAGCCAAGGACCGCTGCTGTTGTGGCCTAGTTCCATCGATTCCACGATATGGCAGCCGCCATTATCGCTGGTGAAAACCACGAGCGTATTCTCGTCGTAGCCGTGTTTCTTGAGTGCATCCATAACCATGCCAACGGCATGGTCGAGTTGCTGGACATAATCACCAAGCGCATCGGCCTTGCTAGTACCTTGGAATTCCTTTGCCGGAAGGATCGGAACGTGCGGAGCGTAAAACGGCAGGTAGATGAAGAACGGTTTTTCCGGCGATTGCTTTGCGATGAAGTCCGAGGCCCGCTCGGCCAGGATCAAGTCAAGCCGGTCCATATCGCAGGCCTCATGGGCCGCTTTCGCCCCGGCGCTTCCGCCCGAATTCATGGTGTGTTTCCAATGGGACGGCTGTTCCTTGGTGAGCCGCAGCGGGTCTTTCGGATCTCCTTTATAGATGCGGGTATTTTCGACAAAAACAAACGGCGGCTGCGAATGGGAATGCGGCAGACCGAAGTAATAGTCGAAGCCGGTGTTCAAGGGACCGGGTGTGATTTCACCATTCCAGAAAGCATCATCATTGGGCTGACCAGAGCCCCATCCGAGATGCCACTTGCCAAAGGCAACGGTGTTGTAGCCATTGTCCTTGAGCACTTGCGGAAGAAGAATTTCGTTCTCCGCAAAATAAAGCGCAGGCTCTGTGCGCTTGGCCCGCCAGTGGTAACGCCCCGACAAAATACCGTAGCGCGTCGGCTGACAAACTGCAGCAGGCGCGTGGGCGTCGGTAAACTTAACGCCTTCCTTGGCTATCCGGTCGATGTTCGG
>JBILDG010000238.1:0-3412 GCA_044352715.1 Chthoniobacterales bacterium
CGACCATTTGCGGGCCGTGGCCTTCGCGGGCGGACTGGACGGCGAGGCGCAAAGTTTCCAGACAGGCGGCGGGATCGGTGCCGTCGCACTTGTAACCGCCGATGCCGTAGCCGGCGGCTTTGTCGAGCAGGTCGGCGCAGGCAAACTGGCGGTTGTTCGGCGTCGAGTAAGCGTATTGGTTGTTTGCGATCACGATGACCAGCGGGAGATTTTCGACCGCGGCGAAGTTGATGCCTTCGTGGAAGGCGCCGGTGGAGGTGCCGCCGTCGCCGATGGAAGTCACACCGACGACGTCCGTCTCACCGCGTTGACGCCGGGCGTAGAGACCGCCGGCCACGACCGGGATCAAAGCGCCGAGGTGGCTGATCATGGCGTAGTAGCCGTCCTTGGGTCGCCCGCGGTGGATGTTGCCGTCGCGTCCGCGCATGGGACCCTGGGCCGAACCGAGGTAAGTGCGCAGGGTGTCGAGCACGGTATCGCCGAAGGCGAGGCGACCGGCTTGGTCGCGGATGAGCGGGCCGAAGATGTCGCCTTTTTTGAGGAAAATGGACGAGGCCGTGCTGAGGGCTTCCTGGCCTTTGCCGAGGAAGACTCCGCCTTTGATCATGCCCGAGCGGTAAAGAGCGGCGAGTTTGTCCTCGGTCGCCCGGGCGAGGAGCATGATGCGGTAGGCACGGAGGAGCAACGCAGGTTCCGCGATTGTTTTGGATTGCGCCTCAGCCTTCATTTCCCTGACCGCTGTAACCATCAGGCTGGAAACAATAAGTCGGGAAGGGGGCGCGGTGCAAAGTCAAAACCCGGTCATCCGCTTCTTTTGGCTCGCGGCTGTCATTTTCGCGCCGAAAATGCGCCGGATGCCGAAAATCCGGACGCTTATCGTGGGAATCCCGCTGGTCTTGGCGGCGGTGACAGCGGTCGCATTGTGGACCGTGGCCCGCGTGTCGGTGGAAAAGAAGAACGAGATGTACATCGGCAGCATAGGCGAGCCATCCGCGTTGAATCCCGTGCAGGCGGCCGACGCGGCGTCCAGCGCGGTGACGGGGATGATTTTCAACGGACTGCTCAAATACGATGCGGACTTGGAAATAATCGGCGACTTGGCCGAGGCGTGGGAACTGAGCCAGCGCAGCACGTTCTTTTTTGCGAGTGAGGAGGCTGCCGTGCAGGCGTCGGCGAACATGGAGTCGTCGCTCTTCGATCGCGCATCGCTGCATCTGCGCCGCTACGCGGTCGAGGGCAACCGCCTCGTGCTCGAGTTGACGCTCCCCGGCGTGGATGATTCGAAGAAACTGGCGGCAATGTTCGGTCAAGTGCGTCCGCGCGCGGTGCGGACGCTGTCCGTGGTGGCCCCCAAGGCGTTGGGCGACGCATTGGAAAAATTCGCCGCAGCGAACGCGCGGGCGGAGGTGGTGCGCGTGTGGGTGAACGGCAACCTGGGCGAGTTGGCTTTCCTCGGTGAAGCCGAGGCGACGCGAAAGTCGCTCGAAGAATTTCTCGCGCAGGAGTTCGGGACCGAAGGTTTGGCCGTCGAGCCGGTCAATGCCCCGCCGTTCTTGGCCGAGCCGGAAATCGCCTTCTCTCTCCGCGACGATGTGCGCTGGCACGACGGCGCGCCGTTTACGTCGCGCGATGTGCGGTTCACCTATGATGCGATCATGGACGACCGCGTGGCCTCGCCGCGCAAGTCCGATTACGAGCTGCTTCTGGGGGTGGAGACTCCTTCCGCCCGCACGGTCCGCGCTGTTTACCGCCGTCCGTTTTCGCCTGCGCTGGAGAGCTGGATGATGAGCGTGTTGCCCGCGCATTTGCTGGCGGATTTGCCGCCGGATCAATGGCCGATGAAGTTCAACCGCGCACCGGTCGGCACGGGTCCGTTCAAATTCGCCGAGTGGAAAACGAACCAATTTGTACGCGTCGAGCGCAACGACGACTACTTCCGCGGGCGACCGCACTTGGACGGGATGGTTTTCCGCTCGTTGCCCGATCCGCTGACGCTGCGGCTGGCTTTCGAGACGCGCCAGGTGGATTTTTGGACGGCTGATCCGTGGACGGTGGGTAATTTTCAAAAAGACGAGCGCTTCACGTTGTTCACCACGCCGAGCAATTCCTACAACTACGTCGGGTGGAATTTGCGGCGTCCGCTTTTCCAAGACCTGCGCGTGCGGCGGGCGCTGGCCCACGCGGTGAATGTGGATCAGATGGTGCGCTACGTTCTCTACGGCTATGGCGTGCAGAGCACCGGAATTTTCACCCCCGAGATGTGGTTCTTCAACCCGCGGGTGCGTCCATTTGCCTACGATCCGGACGAAGCACGACGTCTGCTCGACGAGGCCGGATGGAAGCCGGGGCCCGATGGTATCCGCGTGAAGGACGGGGAGCGGTTTGCGTTCACGCTCATCACGAACAACGGCAACGTCGTGCGCAGCGACATCGCCACGCTGGTGCAGGCCGACCTCAAGGCCGTGGGTATCGAGGTGAAGGTCGAGATGTATGAGTGGGCGGTGTTTTTGAAAAACTTCGTCAACAAGGGCGAGTTCGATGCGGTGGTGCTGGGTTGGGCGCTCGGGCAGGGCTTCGACCAATTCCAGATCTGGCATTCTTCGCAGGCTGAGCCGGAGCGGCTGAACATGGTCGGCTACAAAAGCGCGGTGGCCGACCGGTTGCTCGAGTCGGTGCGCGAGGAGTTCGACCGCGGGCAGATCATCACGATGTGCGGCGAGCTCCAACAGTTGATTTACGACGACCAGCCGTATTTGTTTTTGTTCGTGCCCGAGGGAACCTCCGTCATGTGGAAGGACGCTTACCGCGTGCGCCGGCCCGGTCCGGACGGCACGTGGATCGATGAACCGGTGACGATGACCAAGGCCGGCTGGAGCCATTATCTCGAGTGGTTCTACCGTCCCGAATACGCGCAGGAGGCGCGGGATTGACCCATGGCCGCTTTTCTCATCCGCCGCCTGCTGATCTCGGTCGTGCTGCTGTTTTTCATCAGCCTGATTTCCTTTTTTATCATCACGCTCACGCCGGGCAGTCCGTATCCGTGGGGCGAGCTGAACCCGAAGGTGTCCGAGGAAGTGAAGAGGGTCTTTCGCGCGAAGTTCCATCTCGACCGTCCGCTGCACGAGCAATACGGGCTCATCATGCGCGATCTTTTCACCGGGCGCCTGCGCAGCATCAAAGACGAGCGGCCCGTGCTGGAAAAAATCGGAGAACGTTTGCCGGCCACCCTGGTGCTCAATCTTGGCGCCTTGGCGCTGTCGCTGAGTTTCGGATTGATGCTCGGCATTTTTGGCGCGCGCCATGCGGGGCGACCGCCCGACATGGTGACAAGCGTGTTGGCGTTCACCTTCATTGCGCTCCCGGGATTCTGGGTCTCGTATTTGCTGGCCATCGCGCTGGTCAATTACGCCGC
>JBILDG010000239.1:0-3403 GCA_044352715.1 Chthoniobacterales bacterium
TCGGACTTTCCTCCGGCGGCGCGCTCGGCGCCGTGCTGGCTCTCGCCGCGGGAATGACCGTTGTGATCTGGCCTGCGCTGGCCGGAAGTTTGGTCATCGCGACGATTGTCTTGCTCCTGTGCCGACGTCGTATCGCGTCGGATTTGCCCTCACTCCTCCTCGCCGGCGTCGCTCTCGGGGCGTTGGCCCAAGCCTTCACCACCGCCATCATCCTGCGCTTCGACCCCGGCGCGCTGCGCAGCATCCTATTCTGGCTCATGGGCAGCTTCGCCGGACGCGGATGGACCGAAGTGTGGTTACTACTACCGACCGCTGCGACGGGATTCCTTCTCGTTTGGTTGATACATCGTCCGCTCGACCTCATCGCCCTCGGCGGAGAAAGCGCCCACCACCTCGGCGTGCGCGTGAGCGCGCTGCAAATCAGCTCCATCGCCCTCGCCGCCGTCTTGGCCGCGCTCACGGTTGCCACTTGCGGCACGATCGGATTTGTCGGTCTCATGGCCCCGCACATGGCACGGCGGCTTGTCGGCACACCGCACGGCAACTCCGTTCCGGCCAGCGTGCTTGCGGGAATATTTCTGACCGTCGGCTCGGATCTCGCCGCCCGCACGGTTTTGGCCGGCACCGAGTTGCCGGTCGGCGTGATCACCGGCGCCATCGGTTGCGTGTTTTTCCTCGCCCTGTTGGTGAAAAAACGCTGACCCTCCCTGAATGGTCAAAGTCTCCATCCGTTACGAAGGCGGTCTGCGTTGCGCTGCCACCCATGGTCCGTCCGGACAAAATGTTTTCACCGATGCGCCGGTGGACAACCATGGACGCGGCGAATCCTTTTCCCCCACCGATCTCGTCGCCACCGCCCTCGGCGGTTGCATGGCCACCATCATGGGCATCGTCGCCCAGCGTCATGATCTCGATCTGGAAGGCATGGAAATCGAAGTGACCAAAGAAATGTCGGCCGACACCCCGCGACGCATCGCGCGGTTGACCACAACCATCAAGGTGCCGCTACCCGCCGATCATCCGAAGCGCACGCTCCTCGAAAACGGCGCCCTCACCTGCCCGGTGCACCACAGCCTGCACCCGGAGATCGACAAGCCCGTGACTTTCGACTGGGTCGGGTAAAACAACCGCAGGGTAGGGCGCGGCGTCCCCGACGCGCCGGGAACATTTTCAAAGCGGCGGATCGAGGACGTCCCTACGAAAACGCCTCAAGCCTTCCGTCCGCAGCAGGCTTTGAATTTCTTTCCGCTGCCGCACGGACAAGGATCATTGCGACCGACCTTGGGCGCTTCTCGGCGGACGGGAAGCTCGATTTTCATCTCGTTCTCCTCCGAGGCGGCGCGCGACGGAGTGCGCACTCCCGGTGAGCCGTCGGGCGATTCGCCGCCGGACATTTTCTGCTGCAGCTGCGAGAGGAAAGTTTCGAACGACGCAAGGTTGGTCGTGCTGCGGAAAAGGTTGTTGAGCACTTCACCGCGGATGCGGTCCATCAACTCGACGAACATCTTGTAGGCCTCGCCCTTGTATTCGACGAGAGGGTCTTTCTGGCCGTAAGCGCGCAGATAAACACCTTCACGGAGACCATCCATCGCATAAAGGTGCTCCTGCCAGAGGCGGTCGATGGCATTGAGAAGAATGTAACGCTCGAGCATCTTGAGCGCATCACCCTGCTCGTGCCCGGCTTTCAACTCGTAAGCGGCTTTGATTTTTCCGACGAGGAATTGTCCGTTGTCTTCCGCGCTGCGCGTTTCGAACTGCGCCGTTTCGCGTTTTAGTCCGAGCGGGAACGTCTGGTTCACCCATTGCAACAGACCGTCGTAATCCACCTCGCCGTCTTCACCGGGCTGAAGCAATTCCTCAACCTTCTTCGGCACCATCTCGTCGATGACTTCGTAAACCATCGCACGCGGGTTGTCGGTCTCGATGGCCTCGTTGCGGTAGCCGTAAATGACACCGCGCTGCTGGTTCATCACATCGTCGAACTCCAGCGTGCGCTTGCGGATGAGATAGTTGCGCTGCTCTACGCGCTTCTGGGCGGTCTCCACGCTTTTGTTCAACCACGGATGCTCGAGCTCCTCCCCCTCCTCCAGACCAAAACGCTCCATGATTTTGGTCATGCGGTCGGCCGCCCCGAAGTTGCGCATGAGATCATCCTCGAAACTGACAAAAAACTGCGAGCTGCCGGGGTCACCTTGGCGGGCGCAGCGACCGCGCAACTGCCGGTCGATACGGCGGGACTCATGACGCTCGGTGCCGATGACGTGCAAACCGCCGAGCTCTTGCACGCTTTGCCCCAATTTGATGTCCGTGCCACGGCCCGCCATGTTGGTCGAAATGGTCACGGTGCCCGGTTGGCCGGCACGCGACACGATCTCCGCCTCCTGCAGGTGGAATTTGGCATTGAGGACATTGTGCGGGATTTTTTCCCGCTTGAGCATGCGACTGAGCAGCTCGGATGACTCCACGCTGGCCGTGCCGACCAGCACCGGCTGCTGCGAGGCATGGCGTTTCTGGATTTCGGCGATAACCGCGTTGTATTTCTCGCGACGCGTCTTGTAGATGCGGTCGTTGGAATCTTTGCGGGCCACCACGCGGTTGGTTGGAATGACGACCACATCCAAACCGTAGATGTCGTGGAACTCGTTCGCCTCGGTCTCGGCCGTGCCGGTCATGCCGGAGAGTTTCTCGTAAAGGCGGAAGTAATTCTGAATCGTGATGGTGGCGAGCGTCTGCGTCTCGCGGTCGATCTGTACACCTTCCTTGGCTTCGACCGCTTGGTGCAGACCGTCACTCCAGCGCCGCCCCGGCATCTTGCGGCCGGTGAACTGGTCGACAATGATCACCTTGTTGTCCTCGACGACGTATTCGACGTCTTTTTCATACAGGCAGAACGCCTTGAGCAGCTGCGAAATGTTATGGATGCGCTCGGCCTGCGCGTCGAAGTGCTGCTGCTTCTTGGCCTTGGCCTCGATCTTGTCCTTGTCCGAAAAGTTCGGGTCGAGATCGATATCGGTGAACTCGTTGATCAAATCGGGAAGCACGAATGCATCCGGATCGTCGGGATTCATGAACGAACGCCCGCGCTCGGTCAGGTCGGCCTCGTGCTGGCGCTCCTCGATCGTGTAGAAAAGCTCCTCCTTCAGCGCGACCAAGGCTTCTTTGTTCGTGTCCTGATAGAAAGACAGCTCCGCCTTGTCGAGGAGCTTGCGCATTTCCGGCTCCTCCATCAGGCGCATAAAACCTTTGTTGCGCGGTTCGCCGAGTTTGACCTTGAAAAGCGCTCGCCCCGCGGCTTCCTGGTCGCCTTTTTCCAGCAACTCTTTCACCTCGGTGACGAGCCGGTTGCAGAGCATCGATTGCTTGCGCACCAGTTGTTCGACCAGCGGCTTGAAACGGTCGTATT
>JBILDG010000035.1:0-11299 GCA_044352715.1 Chthoniobacterales bacterium
TTGTCGATCACCGACAGCGCCTCGCGCGCCTGCACTTCGTCGGTGACCCCGCGCGCCGCCAAAAAATCCATCCACGCCCGCCGGTCGCTCACCCGCACGACAATGTCCGCCGCCGTCAACCCGAACGCCCTCATCGTCTCGATAAGCAGCGCCAGCATCTCCGCATCCGCCGCGGGCGACTCATCGCCGATCAGGTCGCAGTTGAGTTGTAGGAATTCGCGCAGCCGCCCGCTCTGCTGCTTCTCGTAGCGGAAAAACGGCGCGACGCTGAACCACTTGATCGGCTTGCGGAACTCCCGCGCTTTCGCGATGAGCATCCGCGCCAAGGTCGGCGTCATTTCCGGCCGCAACGCCACCTCGCGCTCGCCCTTGTCGGTGAAAGAAAACAGCTGCCCAAGGATTTCCCCCCCGCTGTTCTTCTTGCGGTAAAGATCGAGCGACTCCAGCGTCGGCCCGTCATATTCGAGAAAGCCGAACGTCCGCGCCACGCGACGCCACGTGCCGGTGATGTAATTCCGGCGCGCGCAATCGGACGGGAAAAAATCGCGGAACCCTGGCAGCGAACGCATAAGGCCGCCCATGTTGGGCCCGGGACGCCCGCGCTTCAATTCCTCTTTGGTGGCGGCTCGCTTTTCCCGCCGGAAAATGGACACTCCCCCTTCCATGGGTTTGGCCTCCATCACGCTCCACGACTTCCGCTGCTTCCCGCGGGCCGAATTCCATCCCGCCCCCGGCCTCAACCTCCTGAGCGCCCCCAACGCCAGCGGCAAATCTTCCATTCTCGAAGCCATCTGCATCCTCCTGCGCCTGCAATCCCCGCGCGCCGGAGCCCTCGCCGAAACCATCCGCCACACCGCCGACGGTTTCTCCCTCGACGGACGGTGCGGCGACCGCCATCTCGCCTGCCACCTCTCGCGCAGCGAAGGTCGCAGACTCCTTCTCGACGACTTGCCGCAGCGCAAATCCGACGACTACCTGCGCGTCGGCCTCGTCGCCTTTTTCTCCAACGAGGACATGGAACTCATCCGCGGCACTTCGTCCAAGCGCCGCCGTTACCTTGACTTCCTCGGCTCGCAGTGCGATGCCGGCTATTTGAAAAACCTCCGCGCTTACGAGCGCGCCCTGCGTTCCCGCAACTTCCTGCTCAAAGACGGACCCCACCGCGGCCGCGAACTCTCCGCCTACGACGGCCCGCTCATCGCCGCCGGCGAATATCTCGCCACGGTCCGGTCACGCCTCTGCGAGGAACTCGGGCCGCTCTTTGCCAGTCACGTCCATGCCATCAGCACACGCGGCGAAACGACCCGCCTGCGCTACGAACGCTCCGGCGGGGAAGACCTCGCCGCCGCCCTCGCGGCCAGCGCGAATGAAGAACGCCGCCTGCGGCAAACCGTCGTTGGGCCCCACCGCGACGACATCGCGCTCGAACTCGACGGTGCCGTGGCCGGAACCTTCGCCAGCGAGGGACAACAACGCACCTGTGCTCTTGCCCTGCGTCTCGCCCAAGCTGAATTGATCCGCTCCCGCCGCGGCGCCCCGCCCATCTATCTCCTCGACGACATCTTCGGCGAACTCGACACCGACCGGCGTCATCGCCTGCTCGCCGCCCTGCCGTCCGATGCCCAACGCATCCTCACCACCACCACTTGGCAGTGGCTCGATGAGACCAGTGACGCCAGCAGCTGGACCATTACCGAGAGCCGGATCACGACGGCCTGAAAGGCCCGTGCTTCTCGCAGGGGAGCTGCCCCTGCAACTCTAAAACAAAATGTTTGGCGCGGGGCTCGCGAGCGACTTTTTGTGTTAGATCAGAGCAGCTCGGGCGGAACGATCCCGCCATTTTGCGCGATTTTTTGGAGCACCTGCTTGTGCAGCCAGATGTTCATTTTGGCCGAGTCGCCCGTGTCGCCCGTGTAGTTCAGCTCTTTGGCGAGTTCCTTGCGGGCCGACAAGCTGCTGTCCATGCCGACAAGCTTCATCAGGTCGACGATGGAAACCTTCCAATCGAGCTTCTCCGGATTGGCCGCGGCCAGAGCGGTCAGGTGGGCGGTGATGTCGATTTCTTGGACGGCAACGGGCGTTTCGACGGGAGCGGCATTTTCCGCCGGGGCGGTGCGGCCGAGAACTTTGTTGATGATGGTGGCGAGAAGACTCATGGGGTGTGGTGGGTTTTAGTTTTGTTTGTTGGCGAACATCGCGGCGAGGGCGGGCAATTGTTGGAGAACCGCATCCACGGCCTCCGGACCAGCCACCGCTTTGGCTTGTTCGAAAAATCCACCGGCCAAGGGACCGGCCTTGTCCATCGGGATACCGGCGCCTTGCAAGGCGGACAAAGCTTCCGCCGCACCGCCAAGGTTGCCCCCGAGCAGCCCGCCGGCTTTGGCCAAGAGACCACCGAGCACGCCGCCCGCATCACCGCCGCCGGCCGGCACAGGTGCTGCCATCAGTTGTGCCGCGCCCGGCAGCAACCCGACCAGCGTGTCGAACTGCGTGCCGCCGGCTTTTTGTTTGATGAAGTTGAGCAAAATTCCCACGCCGCTGCGCACCACGGTTTCGGGCAGATTGAGACTTTGACTGAGGGCTTTGATGATTTGGTCCATAACTTGTTTTGTTGATAACTCTTAAATTTCTAACTGGGAAGTCTGCGGATAACCCCGCCCCCGCTCTTACACCACCATACCGGCGGCGACAGTTTCATGGGTGCCGGGATCGACGAGAACAAAAGATCCGGTGAGGCGGTTGCGGCGGTAGGAATCGTGAAAAACGGGCGTGGCGGCCCGCAACGAGATACGCCCGATGTCGTTCATCCCGAGGGTTGGCACGCCTTCTTTTTTGTGCAGCGTCTCGATGTCCACTTGGTAACGCAAATCTTGCACGATGGCTTTTGTCTCCTTGGTCGTATGACGCAGGAGGTATTTGCCGCGCGGCTCCATCGGCTTTTGCGAGAACCAGCAGACCATGGCCTCGAGGTCCTGTCCGACGTTGGGCGGATTGTTCGCTTTGACGAGCATGTCGCCGCGGGAAATGTCGATCTCGTCCTTGAGCGTCATGACAACCGACTGGGGCGAGAAGGCCTCGGCGATTTCTTGTCCGCCGGGCAGATGAATTTTGTCGATCGTGGTGGAGAAACCCGAAGGCAACACGGTGACAGCATCGCCCGGTTTGAAGACCCCGCCGGCCACGCGTCCGGCATAACCGCGGAAGTCGTGGTGCTCGTTGGATTGAGGGCGGATGATCCACTGCACAGGGAAGCGCGCATCGACGTGGTTCTCCGTGCCGCCGGTGTAGACCGTCTCGAGGTGGTAGAGCAGCGACGGGCCCTTGAACCATGGCAGTTTGTCCGACTTCTCCACGACATTGTCGCCGTTGAGGGCGGAGAGCGGGATGGCCGTGATCTCGGCAATGTCGTCCAGTCGCGAGGCAAATTCGTGGAAGTCTTGCACGATGCGGTGGAAGACGCCTTCGTTATAATCGACGAGGTCCATCTTGTTCACCGCCAGGACGAGGTGGCGGATTTTGAGGAGATTCGAAACAAAGGAATGGCGCTTGGTCTGCTCGATCACGCCTTTGCGCGCATCAACGAGGATGATGGCGAGGTCGGCCGTCGAGGCGCCGGTGACCATGTTCCGCGTGTATTGGATGTGACCCGGCGTGTCGGCGATGATGAATTTGCGGCGCGGCGTGGCGAAGTAACGGTAGGCCACATCAATCGTGATGCCCTGCTCGCGCTCGGCTCGGAGGCCGTCGGTGAGCAACGCGAGATTGACCACGGCATCGCCGCGACGGCGGGAGCTTTCCTCCACGGCGCTGAGCTGATCCTCGAAGATGCTCTTCGAGTCGTAGAGCAAACGCCCGATGAGCGTGGACTTGCCGTCATCGACGGAACCGGCGGTGGCGAAACGCAGGAGATCCATTTTAGAAATATCCCTCTCTTTTGCGGTCTTCCATGGCGGTCTCGGAGCGTTTGTCGTCCGCGCGGGTGCCGCGCTCGGTCTGGCGGGCGGCAGCGACTTCGGCGATCACTTCATCAAGGTTGGCGGCGGCGGATTCGACGGCACCGGTGCAGGTGACGTCGCCAATGGTGCGGAAGCGGACTGTTTTGCGCACGGGTTTTTCCGTTTCCAGCATGGTGATGAATGGCGACACGGCGAGCAGCGAACCGCCGCGTTCGAACACGTCGCGCTCGTGGGTGAAGTAGAGCGAAGGAAGCTCGATCTTTTCACGCTGGATATACATCCACACGTCCATCTCGGTGAAATTGGAGAGCGGGAAGACGCGGAAGTGTTCGCCGGGATGGTGCTTGCCGTTGAAAAGATTCCACAGCTCGGGACGCTGGTTCTTCGGGTCCCATTGTCCGAAATCGTCGCGGTGGGAAAAGAAGCGCTCTTTGGCGCGGGCTTTCTCCTCGTCGCGGCGGCCACCCCCGAGACAGGCGGTGAATTTGTGCTCCTCGATCGTGTCGAGCAGAGTGACGGTCTGGAGGGCGTTGCGCGAGGCATAGGGGCCTTTCTCTTCCTTCACGCGGCCGGAATCGATCGACGCCTGCACGGAACCGATGACCAAGCGCGCGCCGATTTTTTCGGCAAAGGAATCGCGGTAAGCCAGCGTCTCCTCGAAATTGTGTCCCGTATCGACGTGCAGCAGCGGGAAAGGAATCTTCGCCGGCCAGAACGCTTTGGCCGCGAGGTGGGCCATGACGATCGAGTCCTTGCCGCCGGAAAAAAGCAGCGCGGCATTCTGGAACTGCGCCGCCGTCTCACGCAGGACGAAAATCGCCTCAGCTTCAAGCTGGTCGAGATGATCGAGATGGTAGTGCGGCATGGTGTTGCGTGATGGACCCGATCGCTTCGCGGCGACTATTTCCCCGCGCGGTCCTCCGCGACAGACCGCAGATATCCGAGCAAATCGGCCGCACATTGCTCCACAGACCGGGTTTGCGTGTCAAGAACGAGGGCGGCACTTTCCGGCTCCTCAAAGCCACTGTCCTTGCCGGTGAACTGTCCGATCTTCCCCTCGGCAGCCTTCGCGTAGAGTCCCTTCGGGTCGCGCCCGGCGCAGGTGGCGAAGTCGGCCTTCACATAAATCTCATGAAAATCCGGCCCGACGATCTCCGCCGCAGCCGCACGGTGACGGCGCAGCGGGGTAATGACCGACACCAGAGTAATAATGCCCTGCGCGGCGAAAAGTTTGGCCGTCTCGGCCACGCGGCGGACGTTTTCCGTGCGGTCTTCGTCGGTGAATCCGAGGTTGCGGTTTAGGCCCGTGCGCAGATTGTCACCATCGAGGATCACTGTCATGCGCCCCTCTGCGTGAAGGGTGCGCTCAACTTCGTTGGCGATGGTGGATTTGCCCGAGCCGGAAAGCCCGTAAAGCCAGAGCACGACACCGCGCTGACCAAGGAGTTTCTCCTTGTCCGCACGATCAAGAAAGCGCCCCGTCTCGGGATGGATGTCGGTCATCAGTCGCGCAACGCTACAACGACCACCCATCGACGCAAGGCCGCAAAGAACACCGCGGGCGCACGTTGCTCAATAAAGCGGCCCGAAATTCGCGCAGGCGCGGAAGTCGGCACCTTCCAGATCGGCGGTGCCGAAGGCGGTCCATGCGCTCGGACGGAAGACCGATTCGCGGGCGACGTTGTGCATGTAGACCGGAATCCGCAGCATGCTGGCGAGGCTGATCAAATCGGCGCCGATGTGGCCATAGCTCATCACGCAGTGGTTCGCGCCCCAGTTGTTCATGACCGAGTAAACATCGCTGAACGATCCCTCGCCCGTGAGGCGCGGGACAAACCACGTGGTGGGCCACGTCGGGTTGGTCCGCTCTTCGAGCAACTTCTGCGTCTTGGCCGGGAGAACTACCGTCTCGCCCTCGGCAATCTGCAACGCGGGGCCGAGACCTTGGACGAGATTGAGCCGGAACATCGTGGCCGGCATGCCGCCGCGCGTGGCATAGCGCGTGCTCCAACCGCCGCCGGGGAAGTATTCCGTGATCGACGGATGCCAAGTCGTGGCGCCGAGGCAGGCTTTGATTTCGGAGGGCGTGATATCCCAGAAGGGCTTCATCGCGGGGTGACCGTCCACCGTTTGCTCGCCGCACCCGTCGAGAGCGGCGGGGCCGGAATTGATCAAATGCAGCAATCCCTGCGAGGCAAGTCCTTGCGGAGCTTCGCCGGAGACACGGCGGATGGCGTCAGCGCTCCAATAGGTGCGCAGATCGGCGAAAATTTGCGCGGTGTTGGTGAGCAAATATCCGAAGAGCATGCTCGCGCCGTTGAGCGCGTCGTTCTCCGTGGCGACAATGTAAGGCGTCCGGCGCCCACTCCAATCGAACGACGTATTCAAGATCGCCTCAAGGAAATCGCCGTTCGGCATGTGGTCGGTCCATTGACGCTGACCTTGGAAGCCTGAAGCGATGGCATGGTGGCCCTGTGCTTCCTCGCCAAACCCCATCCTCGCCAGCTTCGGATTGCCGATCATGAGATCGCGCGCGATCAGCGCCATCTTCACGGAGATTTCCCATTCTTCGTTGAGACGCTTGCGGCTGCGCTTGGTCTTGGGGCTGTTCCAATCCTTGCCCTCGCGGCAGTTGGCTTTGACCCACTTGAGCGCCTTGGCGAATTCTTCTTTGTCATAGATCCCCCGCTCGATGCGGCGCAGGAACTCCGTCATATCGATGGACTCGACCCGCATGCCGAGCCAGCGCTCGAAAAACTCGGGCGAAACGATCGAGCCGGCGATGCCCATGGACACCCCGCCCATGGCAAGGTAGGCGCGACCGCGCATGGTCGCCGTGGCCAATCCGGCACGGACGAACCGCAAAATCTTCTCCTCCACATCAGCCGGAATTTTTTGGTCACCGGCTTCCTGGACATCGTGTCCGTAAATACCGAACGCCGGCAGGCCTTTCTGCGTGTGACCCGCGAGCACGGCGGCCAGATAAACGGCCCCCGGGCGCTCGGTGCCGTTGAAGCCCCACACCGCCTTCGGCGTGTGCGGGTCGGCATCCATCGTCTCCGATCCGTAGCACCAGCAGGGCGTCACGGTGAGGGACACGCCGACGTTTTCGCGGCGGAATTTTTCAGCGCACGCCGCCGCCTCCGCCACGCCGCCGATCGTGCCGTCGGCAATGACGCACTGCACCGGTTCTCCGGTCGGATAGCGCAGTTTCGCGCTGATCAATTTGGCCGTGGCCCGGGCCATCGCCATGGTTTGCTTCTCGAGCGATTCGCGCACGCCGCCGAGGCGGCCGTCGATGGTGGGGCGGATGCCGACTTTCGGCAGGTTTTTCAAGACGGGGTTGGTCATGGAGATGTTGGGGTTTTGGTTGATGGAAAAAATTGACAGAAGACTAAGCGACGACGCCCTTCTTGAGGATGAGGTTGCCGTATTTGGCCGTCTCGCCGGACATGACCACGGCGTAGGCCGATTTGGCGCGGTCGTAAAATGCGAAGCGGTCGATGCGTTGCGGGACATCGGCTTGCGAATAATGACGCCGGACCACCTCCATGTAATGCCGCTCGACGGCAGGATCCAGTTGATCCCCCGGCACGGCCGCCATCATGACAAGAGGCGCGGCGTAGCTATCCAGCTGAAACAGCGGCAATATGGCCTCGAGCAGCGTGCCGACGCCGAGACCGTCGGCGCGGACGACGCGAGAGTTCATGCTGTGGCCGGGGAAGTGGGCATCGGCCAGCACGATTTCGTCGCCATGACCCATCTCGGCCATGACTTTGAGAAGGTCTGGACTAAGGGCGGGATGAATACCTTTCAACATAATCAGTTTTTTCATCATTGGCACAGGCAGACTTTTTGCAATGGATGGTTTTGACCATTTCATAGATATTTTTGATCTCCATGGCAGATATTCAGACCCCACCGACCGATTTCATCTCCCCCGGCATACGTAGCGGTCGCTATTTGTTTCTCGAGCCAAGCCGGAGAGGCCCGGTTTCCTTGGTCTGCGCCGGATGGGAGTCCTGCGAGCCGGGTTTTTCGGTCGATCGACCCTCGTTCCGTTACCATGCGATCGAGTTACTGGCGGGCGGCACATGGGAAATTCGCACGGGCAAGCATTGGATACCGACGGCTTCCGGCACGGTTTTTCTCTACGGTCCGGGCAAACATGGCGGCGTCCGAACCAAAGGCAAAGGACCGCACCATAAATATTTCGCCGATTTCACCGGACCTCAGGCCTCCCAGATGCTCAAGGGCGCGGGTTTGGAACAGGTGCGAGCGAAAAGGTTGGCCAATCCCGACGGCCTCCTCGGTCTCTATGAGCAAATCATCTCCTGCTCGAACCTGCCCAAGGTTCGCGGACAACATCTGGCCGACCTCTTGCTGAACGCCCTGCTCGAGCGGACCGGCGCGGAACGCGTCGCCACGGAATCCAGCTCATCACGCAGCCACGAGGTGTTCGACCTCTGCCGTAGTTACCTTGTGGAAAATTACCCCCGCATACGCCACATCAGCGAGGCCGCACGCCATTGCCGGGTCAGTCCGGAATATTTCTCCCGTCTTTTCCGCAAACACGCCGGACAATCCGCGCAGGACTTTCTGACCCGCCTGCGGATAAACCATGCGGCTAAACTTTTGCAACGGTCGAGCATGACGGTCAAAGCCGCCGGCGAAGCGGTCGGGTTCGACGACCCGTATCACTTTTCCCGTGTCTTCAAAAAAGTGCACGGGACTGCTCCGCGGGACTTCACGCGCGGCGCCGAGCGCTAAGACCGAAGAAGAGAATGACGGCGAAGCAGGCCAGCGGAAGCAGGTAAGAAAGACTCACGCCATAGGCATCAAGCAGCGCACCTTGCGCCGGCGTGATGACTGCTCCGCCGATGATGGCCATGATCAGGCCGGACGAAGCCAGTTTGGTGTCTTCGCGCACGACCGAGCAACCGAGGCCGAAAATGGTCGGGAACATGAGCGACATGCAGCCGGAGAGAGCCACAAGCGAAATGACCCCCGCCATGCCGCCGACAAAGACCACAACGAGCGAAAGAAGCACACCGGCCAACGCCGCCAGCGCGAGCAACGTGGCGGCGCGGAAGTAGTTCATCAGTCCGGTGAAAACCCAGCGTGAAAGCCCGAACAAGATCAGCGCTCCCGTGTGGTATTGCAACGCCACCTCCTGCGAAACGCCGATTTGCTCGGGAATATAGAAGTTAGTGTAGGTCCAAACCGTGATCTGCAAACCCACGTAGCAAAACTGGGCGAACACCGCGAAAAGATAGAACCGGTTGCGCAACAGCCGGACGGCCGCTGCAGCGAAGGGCACTTTGTCATCCTGCTCCGCGGCGAGCGGCATTTTGGCCGCCAGAATCAGCAACCACACAACTACAAGAATAGCGGCGATGGCCAGATACGGCGCGATGACCGTCGATAGCGCCGACGGCACCTCGGCAGGGGTCATGGCCAGCTGCCCCTCGTCATTGAAAGGCAGCCGCGCCATGATGAACACTTGGCAGATAAGGATACCGGCCACGGAGCCGACCGGATTGAAGGACTGCGCGAAGTTGAGCCGCCGCGTGGCCGACTCCTCCGAACCGAGGGCCAGCACGTAGGGATTGGCGTTGGTCTCGAGAATGCCAAGGCCGCAGGCCAAGACATAAAACGCCAGACAGAAGAAAGCGAATTGCGCGGTCAACATGGCGGGATAAAGCAGACCGCAACCCGCCGCATAGATGCCCAGCCCCACCAACACGCCGGTCTTGTAGTTGAAACGCCGCGCGATCATCGCGCCCGGCAACGCCATGCAGAAATATCCCCCGTAAAACGCCATCTGGATGAGCGAAGCTTGGAAAGTCGACATCCCGAAGATCTCCTTGAAGACCTTGACCAAAGGATCGGTGATATTATTGGCCACACCCCACCAGAGGAAACAGCTGGCGAGCAAAACAAAGGGCCAGACCGCACCTCGGGGGATAACGGAATGCGATGATGAAGTCTGGTGGGGGGAATTGCTCATGACGAGGTCGGTCAGGTTTTTTGCAGTTGCCGCGGGATGCGAATAAAAACCACACAACAGACAGCGAATCAAGCATTCATGAGGCTTGACGGGGAAATGCACCCGGTAGGACTCGAACCTACAACCAATTGATTAAGAGTCAACTGCTCTACCATTGAGCTACGGATGCGTTGGGTTGCGCGGAAAAAAGAAGATGCGGCGCGGGCGCCGTGCGCTCAAGGAAAAACCGGAGCGGCTACGGTTTGGCCGCTTGGGCCGCTTCGGCGGGAATGGTGGATTGACCGCGGGCGGCTTGGAGTTTGCCGTTCACCTCGGCCGAAGCGCCGTCCATGGCGGCAGCGCGTTCCCAAGCTTGCAGGGCTTCAGCGCGACGGCCGAGTTTTTCCAGCACGTCGCCGAGGTGTTCTTCGATGGTGGGGTCTGGCGCGGTGGCGAGGCGGGAAGCCTTCTCGAGCAGGGGCAAGGCTTCGTGAAAGCGCCCCTGCTGGTAAAGCACCCAACCGAGGCTGTCGAGGTAGGCGGCGCTCTCCGGTTCCTGCTCGAGCGCGCGGCGGATGTAGGTCTCGGCTTCGGCCAGATTTTCTCCGCGTTCGGCCCACATGTAGCCGAGGTAGTTGAGTGCGGGCGCGTAGCTGTCATCGAGGCGCAGGCAGGCTTGGAAATGCCGGGCAGCTTGGGCGTGCTCGCCGGAGCGCTCGGCCACGACTCCGTGATGGAAGTGGAAATCGGGCGTGAAGAACGTGGGCTGAAATTGGCCGGCCATGCGGGCGGCGAGATCAAAGGCGTGGAGCGCTTCGCGCCAGCGCTTGAGGTGGGCGAGGAGCTGTCCCTCGTAGAAAGGCAGCTCGGGCAGTCGGTTGAATTTCTCGCGCGCCTGCGCGAGCCACCAAGCGGCCTTCTCGTGTTTTTCGTTTTGCACGCAGAGATCGACAACTTCGAGATAAAGGCGCGGGTCATCGTCGCTGAGGAGGAGGGATTTTTCGAATTTGGCCAAGGCTCCGGCGAGGTCTTTGCGTTTGAGGAGTATTTCACCATGGGCACGGTAACCGACCAAACTGGCGGGGTTCTCCGCCACGACCGCATCCAACTCGGCCATCGCCTCGTCATCGCGGCCGAGGGCAGCCAAGGCCAGGGCGACTTTTTCCCGCGAGAGAGAATCGGAGGGTTGGAGCAAGAGCAGGCGACGCCCGGCCGTGACGGCATCTTCGTGGTATCCGCCGAAGGAAAAGAAATTGAGGGCTCTCAAGAGCACGGCCGGATCTTGCTGGCCCAGCTCGGCCGCCCGGCGGAAGTGGTCCAGCGCGCGGGTGGACTCTTCCGGCTGGGCCAGCTT
>JBILDG010000240.1:0-3384 GCA_044352715.1 Chthoniobacterales bacterium
CCATCGGTCACGGACACGCCGTAGCGCAGTTTCTTGCGGTCGGACTGCACCGGTTGATTCCCTTCCTCGAGATAACTCTCCAGCATGGCGCCGATGATCGATGTGCGCCCCCTCCGGCGCTGGGCCAACACGTTGCGCCAGACCAAGGCCTGACGGCGGGGATTTTTGGCGGAGTTCGCATGGCTGCAATCGACCATGAATCCCGGTTGCAAACCGGCTTCCCGAAGTCGTCGCTCCGTTTCCGCGGTGTGGCGCGATTTGTAATTGGCGCCCTCGCGTCCGCCGCGCAGCACGACATGGCTGTCAGGATTGCCTGTCGTGTTGACCACGCTCGTCCGTCCCTCCTGATCGATCCCAAGGAAACTGTGCGCAGAACGGGCCGAAAGCAGGGCGTCCAGCGCGGTCTGGATACTCCCGTCGGTGCTGTTTTTGAAACCGACGGGCATGGAAAGACCGCTGGCCATTTCGCGATGCGTTTGTGATTCCGTGGTGCGGGCCCCAATGGCGGCCCAGCTGACCACGTCGGCCAGATACTGCGGCACAATGGGGTCGAGGAACTCGGTGGCGGTGGGCACCCCGAGTGCGGTGATGTCGAGCAACACGCGACGGGCCAAACGAAGCCCGGCATCGAGGTCGCAGGAATCGTCCAGGTGGGGATCATTGATGAGCCCCTTCCACCCGACCGTTGTGCGGGGCTTTTCAAAATACACGCGCATGAAAATGCAGACGGAGTCCGCCAATTCCCGGCGCAACACGGCCAGACGCCGGGCATATTCCATCGCCCCCTTGGGATCGTGAATCGAGCAAGGACCGACCACGACCAGCAGCCGCCGGTCACGTCCGTGCAAAATGGCCTGCGCCTCGGCCCGGCCGAGCGCCACCGTATCCAGGGAGGCCTTCGAAACAGGCAGACTCTTTTTGATCCGGGCCGGTGGAATCAAGCGGTGCAATTTGCGCACACGCACATTTTCGATGGCACGGGGCGGGGAGTTTTTGGACGAGCGGGTCTTGGTCGGCATGAGAAAGTGTCGGGATGGACCGGACATTAAGCCCCATTCGTGGCCGGTTCGCAATTCACGACTTGAGCAAAGGCTTTGCGGGGCTCCCGAACAGAGCTAATTTCCCGGAATGCCCGCAACGGAGAACATGCCCCGCGCCAGCCTCAGCCACCGCCTCGAAGGCACGCTGCGCAATTTTTACCGCGCACGCCGCGCCGGTGAATCGCTCCTGCGGCGCGCCCTGCGCCGACCGCGCACGGTCACGGAGAGCCCGAATCTTCTCCCGCTTTTGATCAAGGTGCTGGCCGGGTTTGCCCGGGTGGACGGCGAATTGCTGGAGGAGGAAATCGACTCGAGCCTCGGCTTCCTCCGCTATGACTATCCCGAGGCGGTTTACTCCGAACTGCGGCAACTTTTCCGCCAGGCCCTGCACGAAAAACCGGACCTCTCGGCCATGGCCCGCGAGCTGCGCGGCAAGCTCAGCGAGGACCGCAAAATCCTTCTCGGCATTCAACTCTACGACCTCGTCCATCGCGCGGGAATGAACACCGACAACATGGCGGCCTACTACTCGTTCATGGAGCAACTGGGCACCGCCTCACAGGCGATCGATATCGTCTACCAACTCAACAGCGACACGCCCTCCCCGCGAGGCGAATTTTTCGAAGCGGACTCATCGCCGCTCGAAGTGATCATTTTCGGCTCGGGCGAGGATGCCGATGTGCCCATGCGGGAACTCACCTGCGACAACCGCTTGGCCGCCTACCGCCACGGCGAACTCGTGCTGGTCAAAAATCTCTGCGATCACCCGGTGTCTGTCCAAGGCCGCGCGCTGCGGCCGAAGGAGTTTTCCCGTGTTTATCCGGGGCAACGCATCGTGGTGGATGAAAAAGTCCTCACCCACCAAGACCTGGTCTTCTACTTCAACGCGAAGAAAAACCTCTCCCTCGCGCACATCTTCGTCACGGTGACGAAGGAAAACGAAATCCAGCTGGAAAAAAGCCGCACGAGGGACAGCTCGCTGGAAGTGCGTTTCGGACTGAAGATTCTCGTCATTGCGCTGAAAGATGTCGCCGCCGAACTCAACGGCGTGCGCCTCCGCGCCGGCGCCCGCGTGGAAAGCACGCTCGAAGAGAAAATCATTTTCGACAACGACACCGAATTGGCCCTGAGCGACCTGCGGCGACATGCCCGCTCCTACGGCGGCCGATTCCACCTCAAGCAATCCAAGACGACCTACCTCGTCTCAAACAACCCCTCCCTTCTCGACGAGGATGACATCCTCATCGCCCCCGGTGCGGGCGGAGACATTTTGCTGAAAATCTTCTGCGATTTCGATCAGCTCGTCGGCCGGCTCGAAGTTTTGAAAAGCGACCACCCGGTCCTGGTCGGTGACACGCCCGTGCGCAACGAGACGTCCCTGCGGGACGGCGACATGATCCAGATCGATGCCAACCAGTCGCTCCGCTGCAACTTTTCCGAACGTCTGCTCGAGGAGGAACGCAACGTCATCCACCACCTTGATGTCCGGGATCTGGTCTGCCGCTTCAAGAACGGCGCGGTCGGACTCGACGGCGTGACCTTCTCCGCCACCCGCGGCGAAATGATCTGCGTGATGGGAGCCAGCGGCTGCGGCAAAAGCAGTCTGCTGCGCGCTCTGGCCGGGCAGTTCGCCCCGCTGCGCGGTGAAGTTTTGCTCAACGGTCTGTCGCTCTACGAAAACTTCGACGCCCTCAAACAATACGTCACTTACATCCCGCAGTTCGACGCATTCGACGAGCACCTGACCATCGAGGAAAATCTCGATTTTGCCGCGGCCATCAGATCCCCCTACCTTTCGCGCCGGGAACGCACCCGCCGCATCGACGGAAAACTGGCCGAACTCGGTCTCAACGAGCGCCGCGACAATGTGGTCGGGGCCACCCACCGCAAAACACTCAGCGGCGGCGAGCGCAAACGCCTCAACATCGGACTCGATATGATCGGATCGGCCGACATCTACCTTTTCGACGAGCCGACCTCGGGACTTTCCTCGAAAGACTCCGAGCATGTCATGGAGATCATCCGGGCGATGGCGCACAACAAAATCGTCATCGTGACGATCCACCAGCCGAGCTCGAAAATTTTCCAGATGTTCAACAAAGCGATCCTGCTCGACCGCGGGGGACGCATGGTCTTCTTCGGCACGCCCCCCGAAATGCTCTCTTATTTTGCCGAAGCGGAGCACCAGCAGCATTTCGGCACGCCCCTCGGCGGATGCCCGGCCTGCGGCACGACCCGCCCCGAGTTTGTCTTCGACGTGCTCGAAACCCCGTTGCGCGACCTCGGCGGGGATGTGATTTACGAGGAAAACGACCGCGGGCAACTCGTTCCCGTGCGACGCTAT
>JBILDG010000241.1:0-3381 GCA_044352715.1 Chthoniobacterales bacterium
CTGCTGGATCTCCACAATGACATTGCCCTCGCCGATGGCGTGGAGACGTCCGCTGGGAATGAAAATGCTGTCACCCTCACGCGTCGGGAGCACGTGCAGACACTGCTCGATTTCCCCGGTGCGAAGTTTTTCCTCGAAGGATTTACGGGTGGTTCCGGTGGTCAATCCGGCATAAATGCGGCTGCCTTTGTCGCAGGCGAGGAAATACCACATCTCGGTTTTCGGCTCTCCTTTCAGTTGAGGCGCAACGGCCGCGGGTGGGTGCACTTGCACCGACAAACGATCGCGGGCATCGAGCAGTTTGCAAAGCAAGGGGAAGCGCGGGCCTGCGTCGGCGTGGCGCGGCCCAAAGATTTCGTCGCGGTGCTGGTTCCACAACTCGTGCAAGTTCTTTCCGGCAAAGGGGCCATCTGCGACAACGCTTTGCGCTTCTTCTCGATCGACAATTTCCCAAGCTTCACCGATGGGCTGATCGCCCGGCAGCGTGCGGCCGAGTCGCGTGGCGAATTCTCGCCCGCCCCAGACGCGTTCCATGTAGAGAGGTTGGAAAGTGATAGGTTTCATGGTTTTTCAGTGGTGTAAATCGACACAATGCCCGCCGCGAGCGGAATGGCCCGTGCGCTTGTGAAGCCGCACGATTCCATGAGCGCGCACATGGCAAGTCCGGAGGGGAAGGATTCGATCGATTCTCCGAGATACTCGTAGCCGGAACGGTTGCCGGTGAGGCAACCGGCGATGCGCGGGAGCACGCGGTGGAGATAGAAGCGGTAGAGTGCGGTCAAGGGCGGTCGCGGCAGGGAAAAGTCCAGGATGAGCAAATGTCCACCCGGTCGCAGCACGCGGCACATTTCCCCCAAAGCGTCCGGCCACGACGCCATGTTGCGCAAACCGAAGGCGACCGTAACGGCGTCAAAAGCGCGATCGGCAAACGGCAGGTTCGTTCCGTCCGCGACCACCAGCGGATGCAGGCCTTTGCGGGCGGCGACTTCGAGCATCGGCAGGCAAAAATCCGCGCCGATGACGCGTGCTTGGGGGAGGGCGCGTTGCAGGGCCAGTGCGAGGTCGCCGCTGCCGGTGGCGAGATCAAGCACCCGACGCGGTTGCCATGATTTGACGATGTGGGTGGCTCGGGCACGCCAGAGGAAATCCAGCCCTCCGGAGAGCAGGTGGTTGGCGAGATCGTAGCGTCCGGCGATGGAGCTGAAGATGCCGCGGACCTTGGCGGGATTTTGCATGGCTGAATAATGCTCACGAGAGGACTCGAACCTCCACGGGTCACCCCATGCGCTTCTGAGACGCACGCGTCTGCCAGTTCCGCCACGTGAGCAGCAAGAGCGGACAAAATGCCTGCCCGAGCTGCCCTTGTCCACCGGGAATTACGGAGAGCCGACTTGTCAGGCGACTTTGCCTCGGCAATGTTAGCCGGCATGAAGAAAACGGGTTGCGTCTTGCTGGTGGTTTTTCTCGCCCTGTGCGCCAGCATGTTTTTCAACCTGATGTTGCTCGGATTATTGGGCGCGACCGGGGCTGAGAGTATGGCGGCCAAGAGGTTGTCTCCCGGTTTTCAGGAAGTGGTCATCGAAGAGGGAAGTTCCGGCGCGGGCAAAATCGCGGTGATTCCCGTGCAAGGTGTCATTTACACCGACGATGTGAACGAATGGGGGGATTCGATGGTGGATGACATCAAAAGCGCTTTGCGCTTGGCGCTCGACGATGACGATGTGAAAGCCGTTGTTCTGGCTGTTGATTCACCCGGGGGAGAGGTGACGGCTTCGGATATCATCTACAACGAGGTTGTCGCCGTGCAGAAAAAGAAGCCGGTTGTTGTGGCGATGAGTTCTGTCGCGGCCTCCGGAGCTTACTATATCGCATGTGCGGCCGACTGGATCGTGGCCAACCCGACGACATTCACCGGCAGTATCGGCGTGATCATCCAGTCGCTGAACTACCGCCAACTTTTCGACAAAATCGGTCTCGAGGCCGTGGTGTTCAAAAGCGGAAAATTCAAAGACATGCTGAGCGGTTCGCGTCAGATCACTCCCGAAGAGCAAGCCTACGTCGAGGGAATGGTGCAGCAGGTATATGACCGCTTTCTCGGTATCGTTGCCCGCATGCGCGATCTGCCGGCCGAGGGACTCCGCAATACGGTCGCCGACGGTCGTATTCTCACCGGCCAAGATGCCAAGGCGGCCGGACTTGTGGATCAGCTCGGCTACATCGAGGACGCATTCGACAAAGCCCGCGCGTTGGCCGAGGTGCCCGAGGCCTCGGTGATCCGCTACCAACGGGGGCTGAACTTCCAGCGTTTGCTGCGCTACTTCGGCGCCGGGGCCAGTTCGAAGGTCGAAGTGCAACTCGACGCCTTGCCCAAGTTCCGGCTGCAACCCGGGCGCGTCTACCTGCTGCCGGAGTTTTACGCGTGGTAGACGGGTTTCTTCTCTGGTTCGGCTTGGCGCTGCTGGTCGTGCTGACGGCGGCCAGTTTGCGTTTTTATCTGCCGCTGGCGCGGGTGGTTCTCGTCCGGAGATCCGGCTTGGTCGGGGATAGGTGGGTCAATGTTTCCGATGTGGTGGTGGCCGGGCTGCTGGCGTTGTGGTTTGCCATGCTCGGGCGCGACGCCTTGGCCCAAGCCGGCGAGAGAACAGTCGAGTTTCGTCACGTGATCACCGGCGCGATGGTCTATGCGTCGATCGTGATTTTCATCGCGGGACTGTTGCTTTACCGGAATCTGCGCCTTTCCGACGTGTTTGGTCTCGGCACACTACGATTTCCGTCATCCCTCGGTCGTGGATTACTTTACCTGGCGGCGGCTTACCCGCTGCTCATGTTGGTGCAGGCCATGGTCTATGGCGCTTCTTCCGGCGACATGGGGCAGCAGGATGTGGTGGAGTTTTTGCTCACTTCCGAATCAACACGTGACCGCATGGCGGTGCTGGTGATGGCGGTGGCTGTCGCTCCGGTGGCGGAGGAAATGATCTTTCGGGGCTATTTGTATCCGGTGGCCAAGCGGTATTTCGGTCCGTTCGTCGCAATGGTCGGAACGAGCCTGCTTTTTGCCGTGCTGCACGGGCACGTTGCGTCCATTCCCGCGCTCTTCACGTTGGCGATGTGTCTCGGGCTTGCTTACGAAAAATCCGGTTCGCTACTTGTGCCGATGATCATGCATGCGGTCTTCAACGCCATCTCAGTCGCGGCTATTCTTCTCTTCCTGTGAAGCCGGCAAAACTTTCGGGCGAGGATGCCGTCGTGGCGCGTTTGACGCGGTTGCTGGGTGGTTCCGGTAAAAACGTGATTACCGGCATCGGGGATGACTGTGCGGTCGTGCGCGGGCCGGCGGGTGGGCGGTTGCTTTTGCTGAAGACCGATTGCGTCGTGGAAGGG
>JBILDG010000002.1:0-36708 GCA_044352715.1 Chthoniobacterales bacterium
TTTCTCCGCCGCGCATGGCAATCGCTCCTCAACCGTTCGGCCAACATGTTCACCCTCATCGCCACGGGAACGTTGGCTGCTTGGTTTTTCAGCATGGTGGTGATTCTCGCGCCATCGTGGATCGGTTCGACCGCCATCTACTTCGAAGCGGCGGCTGTCATCATCACCCTTGTGCTGGCGGGACAGGTCATGGAGTTGCGCGCGCGTCGCCGCACCGGACAAGCGTTGCGCGCGTTGATGGATCTCGCACCAGCCACGGCTTGGAAGGTTGTCGCCGATGGATCGACCGTTGAAGTCCCGCTCGGGGAAGTGGTGACGGGAGATATTCTGCGGGTGCGTCCGGGCGACAAAGTGCCGGTGGACGGCGTCGTCACCACCGGTGAAAGCACGCTCGATGAATCCATGCTGACGGGCGAGTCCGCTCCGGTCGAAGTGCAACCCAGCCGCAAAGTGCGCGCGGGAACGATCAACCGCGTCGGCAGCTTCGATCTGCGCGCCGAGGCGGTCGGGGCCGGCACGATGCTATCGCAAATTGTCGAGATGGTCGCACAAGCCCAGCGCGGACGCGCTCCCGTGCAGGACCTGGCTGATCGCGTGTCGTCGATTTTTGTTCCCGCCGTGGTGGGGGTTGCGGTGATAACTTTTGCCGTGTGGTTGATTGTCACCGGATCATGGCCGATGGCGCTGACTGCATCCGTGTCGGTTCTCATCATTGCCTGTCCGTGCGCGATCGGGCTGGCTGTGCCGATGTCGGTGATGGTCGGTGTCGGCCGGGCGGCACGTCATGGCGTGCTCGTGCGTCAACCGGCGGCGCTCGAGCGTTTGGAAAAAATCGACACGCTCTGCGTGGATAAAACGGGAACATTGACCGAGGGCCGACCCGAGGTGATGCAGATCGTCGCGGCAGAGGGGCAGGATGAAAAAACGTTGCTCTCTTTGGCGGCGGCTCTTGAGTCGCGAAGCGAGCATCCGCTCGGCCTTGCTGTTGTTCGGGCGGCGCAGGAGCGGGGCGTCAGTTGGCCCGAGGTGCAAAATTTCAACGCCACTCCGGGAGGCGGAGTTTCGGGTGAGGTGGAGGGACGCTCTGTGCGGGCGGGCGCACCGGAGTTTACCGGCAGTGCCGAGGTTGTCGTGGCGGCAGCCGATGACCGCTCGCGGGTGGATCTCTCCGCCGATGGCGCGTGGTTGGGGACATTCATTCTCGAGGATGTGATCAAGCCTTCGGCACTGCAGACCCTTGAGCAGCTTCGCCGCCGGGGATTGCGTGTCGTCATGTTGACCGGAGACCGCGAGGGCGTGGCCCGTCTGGTTGCATTGGCTCTCGGCATTACGGAATTTCAAGCAGGGCTATCGCCGCAGGACAAAGCCACCGCCATTCAGTCCATGCAAACCAAAGGTCACCACGTCTGCATGGCCGGCGATGGAGTGAATGATGCGCCCGCGCTGGCCTTGGCCGATACGAGTATTGCGATGGGCTTGGGCAGCGATGTGGCCAAGGAGACGGCGGACTTCATTCTCGTGCAGGGTTCGCTCGAGGGCGTGGCACGCGCTTTTGCGCTGGGCACGGCGATCATGCGGAATATCCGGCAAAATCTTTTCCTCGCTTTCGCCTACAACACCCTCGGCATTCCTCTCGCGGCGGGCGTTCTTTATCCGCTCACGGGTTGGCTGCTGAGTCCGATGCTGGCCGGAGCCGCGATGAGCCTCAGCTCGGTCTCGGTGATCGGGAACGCCTTGCGGTTGGCGCGCGCGAGGGCTTAGCTGGAGCCGTGAAATATCGCGCCGTCATCTTCGATCTCGACGACACGCTCATTTGGGACGAGCGGATTTCACGGCAGGCGCTCATGGAAACCGCGCAGCGGGGCGCCGTTGCCACGGGTGCCGATGCGGGCCGTCTGGCCATGGCGGCGAAACACGCGGCGGATAAACTCTGGCACGCGCATGCCCCGGTTGAGCGCTGTGAACAACTCGGCATTGTCGCGTTCGAAGGTATGTGGGGACACTTCCACGGCGAGGATGATTATTTGCGCCATTTGCGCGAGTGGGTTCCGCAGTTCCGCATGGAGGTGTGGGCGCGCGCGTTGGCGGCCGAAGGCATCGAGAATGAAAAGCTCTCCGCCGACCTCGGGGTTTTCTTCCAGAAAAGGCGGCGTGAGCTGCAGGATCGTTTGCCGGGCGCGGAGGAAATTTTGCACCGGCTGCAAAAAGCGGGAGTGCGTGTCGGACTGCTGACCAACGGGGCTCCCGATTTGCAGCGCGAGAAGATCGAGACTTCGGGACTCGGTATGTTTTTCGACGCGGCGGTTGTTTCCGGCGAGATCGGGACGGGCAAGCCCGCACCGGAGATTTTTCATCATTTGCTGGAACAGTTGGGCGTGGCGCCGGGGGAGGCGCTGATGGTGGGAAACTCTCTCTCGCGCGACATCATCGGCGGCAAGCGCGCCGGATTGCGCACGTGCTGGCTGGCGCTGGAGGGCGAAGATGAGCCGGTCGGTTTGGTCGAGCCGGATTACATCATCCACTCGCTCGGTGAACTTCCGGCGATCGTGCTTTAAGGCAGAGCGACGGGCTGTTCGTCGGCCGGTAATTCCTGCGGATATTCCGGCACAGGCACAAACTTCGCTGGGGGCTGCGGCATCGGTGGCGGCTGCAAGGGCCAGGTCGGTTCGACGCGCGATTGATAAAGCCCGGCCAAAGATTCTTTCTCCAACTTGTCCGCGTAATTTTTCAAGGACGCATCGGCGCGGCGGACTTTGTCGAAGAAAACCGTGTAGTATGCGCGGCGCGCGGCGCGGTAGTCCTCGGGTGTCGGCGCTGTCGCGGCTATTTCTTTGAGTTCGACCAGTCGCGGATCGCGATCGAGACCGGCTTTGATTTTGCGCAGACGGATGCGCATTTTGCGTTCGGCTTCCTGCGGGTCTTCCAGCAGCGGAACCCGCGCGGGAACTTGCGCCGAGCGCGGGGCATAGATGCCGGTGCCGGTTCCGAAAAGGTCTGTGCCGAAAATATTTTGTTCTCCCGGCAGACCGCCGTCCATCCGTGGCAACGGCTCCTCGCCGGGAGCCAACGCGGGCTCTTGGATGATGGTTTCTTCGGCATCGATGATCAGTTCGGCGCTGGGCTTGGTCTCCTCGGCCGGTTCCTCTTGGGCAAAGGCAATCCCGAGTGAGCTGACCACTAACGCAACCACGAGCAGGGCTGGCCGAAAACTTTCCATGGCCAAAAAGTTAGCGCGGTGCACCTTGAAATGGAACCGCTTTCCGGTTCACATCAGCCCGCGTTTCATGAAGGCCGCCCCAAACAACATTGAAGCCCCGCTTGAGGCCGTGCTGGCCGACGGGGCGGAGGGGGCGATTTTCGACGGCAGCGGCTTTGGCGACCCGGTTTTGGTCGCCTGCGCGCCTGCTGAAATTCTCGAAGGAAGCTGGGATGACTGGGAAATGTTGGAGCGGGCGCTGTACGATGGACGTCGCCACCCGGGTGACGGCGGGCTGGCCGGGTGGTTCGATTATGCGGGGAGCTTCCGCTTCGGGGTTTTCCCCGAATGGCACGCAATATCGGCGAAGATTCCGGCCGCTGCGGCATCGGCTGTGGGCTTGGAATTTTCTCCCGGAATGGAATGCGCCGACTGGATGGCGCGAGTGCAAAAAGCCCGCGATTACATCGCGGCGGGCGACATTTACCAAGTCAACCTCACACACACGATGACCGCTCCGTGGCGTGGGGACGCGGGGAGTTTTTACGGGCGGTTGCGCGAGGTCAGTCCCGCACCATTTTCCTGCTTCCTGCGACTCGGCGACACGGAAGTGCTCAGTGCCTCCCCGGAATGTTTTTTGAGCATCGACGGCCGGCGCATTGTCACGCGCCCGATCAAAGGGACGCGTCCGCGTTTGCCGCATCCGGCGGCCGACGCCAGCTCGGTCAGCGAGTTGCTCGCCTCGCCGAAAGAGCGCGCGGAATTGATCATGATCACCGACCTTGAGCGCAACGACCTCGGGCAGGTCTGCCAATATGGCAGCGTGCACGTCACCAGCTTGTGCGCGTTGGAGAGCTTCGCGCAGGTTCATCACCTGGTGTCGACTGTCGAGGGAGAGCTGCGGCCGGAAATCACGCCGGTGCAGGCCGTGCGCGCCTGCTATCCGGGCGGATCGATCACCGGCGCGCCGAAGAAACGTGCCCGGGAAATCATCGCCGAACTCGAGACTGTGCTGCGCGGCGTTTACACAGGGGCACTGGGATTTTTCCGCTGGGATGGACGTGCGGTTTTTAACATCGCCATCCGCACGTTGGTCATCCGCGACGGGCACGCGAGCTACGGCGTCGGAGCGGGGATTGTGGCCGATTCCGACCCGGCTCTCGAGTACGAGGAGACTTTGCACAAAGCCGCCGGGCTTCGGGCGGCACTTTCCTCCGCAGCGCCGCAGGGAAAGATTCCCAAGACGTGACGATCCGTGTTTGGTAGCACGATGAAATCTGGTTTGGTGGCATTCGTGGTGTCTTTGCTCGTGACGGCGGGTGTTTTGCTGGGTGTTCGCATGGTCGCCGCGGGGCGCTTGCAGGAAACGTCTGCCGTTTTGCGGCAACTCGCGGGCGAATCGATCGAAACAACAATCCGTGTGAAACAAACGATGGAGCTGCACGCGCAGATTGAAATTGTCGAGCCGACCGATATCGACCTCACCCTTGGTATCCGCGACCGCGTGCCGGTAAAAATGAATGTCAAAGTGGATGAAAAGCTCACCGTTCCCATCGATATCGATATCAACGAAATGATCGAGGTGGAGAGCGCCGCAATGACGGCCTCCACGACCAAAGTGCGAGCCAAGGCGGAGATCGATTTCGACCAACCGATCAAATGGAAAGTCGCATCGCCGGTCAGCCCGTTGATCAACATCAAGGGCAAAGTGCCGATCGATCATGAAATGGATATCACGTTTCCGTCGTCCCTGCGCGTCACCGGAAAAATCCCCGTGCGATTCCCGCTCAAGAAAGAACTTATCGTGCCGGTGAGCTTGGATATTCCGGTCGATCACATGATGGATCTGAATCTAGAGATAAAGCAGCAGGCTCTGGTGGGCTTTCCAAAGCCGCTCAAAATCACCAGTCAGATACCGGTGGCGATCGACATTCCGGTGAAAATCCCCCTGCGGGAAACACCGATTGCCGGGGCCTTGGAAAAAGTGGCAGCCAGCCTCGAGGGGTTGCTGGTGCTTTGAAAAAATCGGGGCGACAGGATTTGAACCTGCGACCTCCTGGTCCCAAACCAGGCGCTCTACCAAGCTAAGCTACGCCCCGTAATGACTCATGCAATTTAGCGTGGATCAGTGGTTTGTCAGCCGGAAACCCTCGGATACAGCTTTTCACCCTCGCTGGCGGCAATGACAGCCGCCCCGCAGGTGTCGCTGAAAACGTTCACCGCGGTGCGCATCATGTCGAGAATGCGATCCGTGGCCATGACGATGGCAATGGCTTCCAGTGGCAGCCCGAGAGCTTGGAGAATGATGACAATGGCCACGAGGCTGGCGGCGGGGATGCCGGCTACCCCGATGCTGGTCAGCAAAGCCAGCACGACGACAAGAATCTGCTGCGTCCAATCGAGGCTCACGCCGTAAAGCTGCGCGATGAAAAGCACGACCGCGCATTCGTAGAGCGCGGTGCCGTCCATGTTGACCGTAGCCCCGAGCGGCAAGGTGAATCCTGCGATACGCGGGGAAACGCCGGCGTTCTTTTCCACACATTCGATCGTGACCGGCAAAGTGGCCGAGGACGACGCGGTGGAAAATGCCGTGAGCAGCGCGGGCAGCATGGCACGGTAATGACGCCACGGCGCAAAGCCACCAAGCGCGCGCATCAGCACGGCCAGCGTGATAAACAGATGGAACGCCAGCCCGCCGGCGACACAGGCGAAAAAGAGCGCGAGCGGTCCGAGCGCCGCCGCTCCGCTTTGCTGCACGGTCTGCGCGATCAGCGCAAAAATGCCGAACGGGGCTATGCGCATGATAGCGTGCGTGATAGCCAGCATCACGTCGTTCGCGCTTTCCCAAAATCCCTGGAAGGCCTCGCGTTTGCCGTCGGGAAGGCGGCCGCTAAAAAACCCGAACAAGAGGCTGAAGAAAATCACCGCGAGCATTTCGCGGTTCTCGCTCGCGGCAGCGATGATGTTGACCGGCACGGCCCGCCGGATCACATCGGTCAGATCGCCGGTGGATTTTTCGCCCAGACCCGCGCGCACATCCTCGACGCTGCCCGGGACATTCACGAGCAACTGCGCCGAAACTTCGGGACTCACGCGGCCGGGTTGAACGAGGTTGAAGATGACCAGTCCCGCCACTGCGGCCAGTAGCGTGGTGAGCGTGTAATAGCCGACGGTTTTGAGTCCGAGCCGGGCGAAGGCATGGTCGCGCCCGAGCCGAGCGACGCTGGTGATGATCGAGGTGGCGACGAGAGGAACCACGATCATTTGCAGGAGCCGCAAAAACAAATCCCCCACGAATCCGAAAACCGCTCCCGCCGTGAGTGTGCCCGCACCGGCGGTCGATGGCACCAAAGCTCCGACCACCACCCCGAGCAGCAGCGCGGCAAAAATGCGGAAGGGATCGGACCAGCGGGTTTTCATCAGGCGAAGCAAATCCTAACTACGGAAAGCTCCTAGGACACAGACGAAACTATTGCATGATGCAGTCGGACGCTGAGCCAGCGGATCCTTTTGCGCTCCGGGGATGTCACACGATTGTCACGACCGCACGCTTGTGTATGTGGTCGAGGGACGATTGATTGACCTGATTATGGATCTTCTTGCCACCGTGGTGACCGACCCGATGACTTTCACCTATGTCTTGTTGGTGCTCGCCGTGGGCTTGGCGCTGTGTTTCGAATTCGTGAATGGTTTCCACGACACGGCCAATGCGGTGGCCACGGTCATCTACACGCATACGCTCAAGCCCACCCCGGCGGTGGTGTGGTCGGGCATTTGGAACCTCATCGGCGTGCTCTCGGCCTCGGGTGCGGTGGCCTTTGGTATCGTGGCCCTCTTGCCGGTCGAGTTGGTCATCAACATCGGCTCGGCCGCCGGTTTTGCCATGGTTTTTTCGCTCTTGGTTTCGGCCATCGTGTGGAATGTCGGCACGTGGTATCTGGGACTTCCGGCCTCAAGTTCGCACACGCTTATCGGATCCATTCTCGGCGTCGGTTTGGCCAACGCCTTGATCGGCCCAGCGCATTCGGTGACCGATGGTGTTAACTGGGCCAAGGCTCAGGAAGTCGGTCTGGGCTTGCTCATTTCTCCGGTCATCGGGTTCGTCGCGGCGGCGATGCTTTTGATTCTGTTGAAAATTCTCGTCAAAAAACCCGAGCTTTATCAGGCGCCCAAAGGCAAGGCCCCTCCACCTTGGTGGATTCGCATCATCCTCATGGTCACCTGCACCGGGGTGAGTTTTGCCCACGGATCGAATGACGGACAAAAAGGGATGGGCCTGATCGTGCTCATTTTGGTGGGAATTCTTCCCGGCACCTATGCGCTGAAAATGTCCGCCGATCATGAGACGGTCACCGGAGTGGCCGCCGAGGCGGCGCAGCTTTCTGGCATTTTTTCGGAGGAGGCCAACGGGTCCGTTCTCACCGGGAGTGAGGCCAATGAGACTCTGGCGGCGTTCCTCAAACCCAGCGGCAAACCCTCGCCGGAGGTGTTCGGTGCCTTGGCCGGCATGACGGCCGATGTCAGCGTACGCCTGAAAAATGCCGAGACTTTCCAGGCACTTCCCGCCTCCGAGCGCGGCGATGTGCGCACGGATCTTTACCTGGTTTCCAAAACAATCGCCAAACTCGACAAGGCCGGTCGCCTAGACATGGATCCAGAAGTGCGCGCAGCCGAGCAGGCTTTGGGAAAACATGCCGATGCTTTGACCAACTACATTCCGGATTGGGTGAAATACGCCGTGGCCCTCTCACTCGGTCTGGGCACCATGATTGGCTACAAGCGAATCGTCAAAACTGTCGGTGAAAAGATCGGCAAAGACCATCTCACTTACGGCCAAGGAGCTTCGGCCGAGGCGGTGGCCATGGGTACGATTCTGTTGGCCGACCACTACGGTTTGCCGGTCAGCACCACCCACGTGCTTTCCTCCGGCATCGCCGGAACCATGGCCGCCAACAACTCCGGTCTGCAAATGGCCACGGTGCGCAACATTCTCATGGCTTGGGTGCTCACCTTGCCGGTTTGTATTTTTCTCGGCGCGTTGCTCTTTGCCGGGGCTTTGAACGCTCTCGCGTTGCTTGGTTTGGGTTAAAACTCCGGGGCATGAAGCGATGCCTTTGCCTTCTGCTGGTTTTTTGGGCGACTCTATCCGTTGCCGAAGAGCCCATGCCAATGGTGACCGCCGCGCAAGAGGCGCAGGCCAACCCGATCTTTGTCCGCAACCCGGAAGACATCACCTCCGGACAGATTCTGGCGGGAACGGCCGGAACGGCAGGCGGGCAACGTCGGCTGCTGCGCCAGAGAATGGGAGATGCTTTCGAGGATTGGTGGGATGGGCCTCATATGTTGGGTGGCGACGGCAATCGCTTCGGCCCGAACCGCCGGAAATGGCTCAAGGATCGCGGATTTCTCTTCGAGGGCAATTACCAGGGGGCATATTTCGGCGTGGTGTCCAGCGAGAGTGGTTCCCGCGGGTTTTGGGACGGACAGTTGAATTTTTCCGGACAGTTCAACTTGGGCGATGCGTTCGACAACGATAATTTACGCGGCGTGCAACTATTCGGCGCCGGTCGTTACCGCAGCAATTGGGAGGAATCGAATCCGAACAACTTCGTCCTCGCGCAGAGCATGTTCAATCCGACCAACTGGCAATCCGGCACGCAGTGGCGTCTGCTCAACTTCGGGCTCTTGCTCGACAGCGGGAAGATGTTGCCGGTCGAGCACATGCTTAACTTGAAACTCGGCTGGTTGCAGCCCCAGCGTGAATTTGCCGACCAACCGCTGAGCAAACTTTTTCTCAACAACGCGGTGAACAGCGCCAAGGGGCTCGGCGGGAATATCCCGTTCTCCTCGAGCGAGTCGACGTGGGGAGGTTCGCTCAATGTCCGACCGCACGATGATTTTTACCTGAAAAACGCACTCTTCATGACTTACCCGAACCCCACGGCCACGTCGAACCACGGTCTCATGTTCCAAGGGTCCTTAAATCCGTCGCATAACGGCCTTTGGTATATGGGCGAAGGCGGGTGGACCCCTACCCTAGGTCCCGAAAAACTTCCGGGAAAATTTGCCTTCGGTGGATACTATTATGGAACGCCCGACGGTCAGGCAACGTGGAGCGGAACCACGGTGAGCGGCCGATACGGGTTCTATGCACAAGCCGACCAGATGCTTTACCGCGAGCCGTCGCCCGGGCCGGCTGAGGATCTCACGCCCGAAGGGTTGAAAACTTTCAACCTTGTTTATTTCACCACCAGTGAGACCCAAGCCGATGTTTACCCCTTCTATTTTCAAAGCGGTCTGGCTTACACCGGACTTTTGCCTCAGCGCGACCTCGACATCACGATGATCGCGCTCGGGTGCGGGGTTTACAGCCAAGCCGATGCTGCCCCGGACCGCAGCCAGACAGCCGTGATCGAAGGTGCTTACCGCTGGCAGGTCAACGGCTGGATGTATGCCCAACCTTTCTTCCAGTATTTCTCGCGACCCAATGGAACCCCGAATGTAGCCAATGCCGCCATCCTCGGCATCTCGATGGGAGCCGTGTTTTGATTCTGAATTAAAGGGGTCAGTCCTTGCCTACGGGCATTTAGAACTTCGGTATTCGCCGCAACAAATGTGTTGAGGTCAGCGGCGCTGCGTCTGGGGAGAAAGTTGCGCTAATGTCTAGCAATTCCTCGCGTTGCCCGGCGGTCCGCCTTGCTCACATGTCGTAGCGGTCCTGGAGTTGGCGGACCATACGTTTGACGTGGGGGTGTTTGTCCCGCGGCTTGAGCAGGGCGTAGCTGCGTTGCGGGTCGCCCCATTCGAGAATCTCGATGGTCACGCGCCGCACGCCCCATTGGTTCATGCGTGATTTGGTGGGCTTGTAGAGATCGATCGTGTTCGTGCCGGCGAGCATCCACCCGTAGTCGTCCACCTCGTAAACTTCACCTGTCTCGACAAGGTGAAATTTGGTGCCGAGCGGCCAGCGGGACCAGTCGGCAGCGGCGCTGTTGACGTCACCGCGGCGCAGGGGTGTTCCGGCGGCGGAGCGGTTGCCGTATTTCCGGTGATCCTTTTCGGTGTGTGTGTAAGCGGTGGTGCGAACGTTCTGGACGGGGGCGGGCGTGAGCGGTTTTTCGTAGGGGGGCAGCTTGCGGGTGGCGCAACCGGACGCAATGAGAATGATGGAGAATGCCGCGAGGATGGGAGCGCGCTTCATGGGCGTTGTCATGTCACGACGGGCGGCGCGGAGCCAGCCAAATTGCGCCTCTTGCCGGTGCGCTTGCGGACGGGTAGTGTTCCATCGTCCATGGAACGCTATCTGCTGGCGGGCTCGACCTTTTTTTACCTGCTCGGGTTTGCTTACTCCTTGATCCTGATCGGGGCGGGCAAATTCCGCTCCAGCCGTTTCAACCTCGGGACGATTTTCGCGGGGTTTCTTTTGCAGACATTGTTTCTTTATCTGCGCGGTCACGAGGTGGGGCGGTGTCCGATCACGAACACGTCGGAGGTGCTGGTCTTTCTGAGTTGGTCCATCGCCTTGGCCTATCTGGTGGTCGGCACGGCTTACCGTATTTCGTTGTTGGGTGTTTTCACCGCACCGCTGGTCTTCGGCTTGCAGTTGGCCGGCTTGCTCTGGCCGACACCGTCCGCGCCGGTCGTGCGCGGGGTGCCGGACGGGTGGCTGGAGTTGCATGCGTCCACGAGCTTGGTGGCTTACGGGGTGCTTGGCTTGGCCTGCGTGGCCGGCGTGATGTTTCTCCTGCAGGAACGTCAGCTGAAAATGCGCGTGCCGGGATCGATTTTCCATCTGCTGCCGCCGATCACGACACTGTCGGAGGCGATGCGGAGATTGCTTTGGTTCGGGGTGGCTTTGCTGACGATAGGAATTCTCGCGGGATTTTTTGTCGGGGTGCCCATCGGGCGATGGAAATCGGGCGCCTCGCTGATGATCTGGGTGGTTTATGGCGGAGTGCTGTTTCTCTGGTCGCGCAACAAGTTGCATTCGCATCGGGTGGCGCAGATGTGCGTGTGGGCTTACTTGCTCGCCATCGTCACGCTGCCGGCGATGTATGCGCTGAAGGGATATTGGGCGAAATGAAAATTTTTTGCGTCGGTTTGAGCCATCATACGGCGGGTGTTTCGCTGCGGGAGAGGTTTGCCGTCGATGAGGCCGTGCTGGTGGAGACTTTGGCGTGGCTGCGCCGCGAGGCCGCTTTGCACGAAGTTGTCCTCCTCTCCACCTGCAATCGGGTGGAAGTTTACGGGTTGGCCGACGATCCGGGCGTCTCCGTGGAAAAGTGCGAACACTTGCTGCAGCAATCGGCAGGCGCGGAAGCCGATTTTTATCATCGCCCGCAAGTGGAAGGCGCGCGGCATTTGTTCCGTGTCGTCTGCGGGCTCGATTCGATGGTCGTGGGCGAGACGGAAATTCTCGGACAAGCGAAAGATGCCTACGCAGCCGCGCTCGCCAGCGGGGCGACCGGAGCGTTGCTCAACCGGCTTTTCCAGCAGGCTTTCCGCGTGGCCAAACAGGTGCGCACGGAAACGGCGATCACCCGCGGGGCCGTTTCGGTGGGTTCGGTGGCGGTGGAGTTGGCGGAAAAAATTTTCGGTGACTTGTCCGGCTGCCGCGTGCTGCTGCTCGGAACCGGCGAGGCGGGAGCACGCGTGGCCCGTAGTCTGCAATCGCGCGGGGTGCGGGGCTTGATTTTGTCCAACCGCACCTTCGACCGTGCGGCTGAGCTGGCAGAGGAGTTGGGCGGGATGGCTCTTCATTTCGACCATTGGCGCGGGGCGCTCCACGATGTTGATATCGTGGTTTCTTCCACGGCTTCGCGAGAGCGTTTGCTGTCCGCCGAGGAATTGGCACCGCTGATGGATGCGCGGGAAGATCGTCCGCTGTTTCTGGTCGATCTGGCCGTGCCTCGCGATTTTGACCCGGCCCTCAACGAGCTCGAGGGGGTTTACCTGCACGATATGGACTCGCTGCAAGCCATGGCGCAACGCGGCATGGAGGAACGGGAGAAAGAAGTTCTGCGCTGCGAGGCGTTGATTGCCGCGCAGGTGGAGGAGTTTGCCGAATGGGTGCGGCAACGCGTTGAATCTGGGCCGCCCCGAGTGGCGGCGAAATCATGAGTGCGGTGATCCGTCTGGCCACGCGTGGCAGCGATTTGGCTCTCGTGCAAACCCGCGATGTCGCCCGCCGGCTCCGCGCGGCTTGGGCCGACCTCGGCACGACTGAGGAAATCATGCGCACGACCGGCGACCGCAAGCTCGAGGCCGACTTGGCCAAGATCGGCGCCTTGGAAAAAGGGCTTTTCACGAAAGAACTCGAGGAAGCTTTGCTGCAGGACCGGGCGGATGCGGCGGTGCACAGCCTGAAAGATTTGCCGACGACTTTGCCCGAAGGTCTTGCGCTGGGGGCGATCCTGCCGCGGGCGAAGACGGCCGATGTGTTGCTGAGTTTATTTCCCGGTGGTCTGGAGGCATTGGCGGCTGGAGCCAAAATCGGCACAGGCAGTCCGCGCCGCCGCGCGATGTTGCGCGTGGCCCGAGCCGATCTCGAAGCGTGCCCGATCCGCGGCAATGTGCCGACGCGTTTGGGCAAGTTGGCGGCGGGTGACTTTGACGCGATCATTGTGGCCGCGGCCGGGTTGGAGCGGCTGGGATGGACTTCCGATGGCGGCATCGAAATCGACGGGCGGTCATTGCATGCTACCGCGCTGACAAGTTTTCTCCCGGCACCGGGTCAAGGGGCTGTGGCCGTGGAGGTGCGGGCGGCGGACGGTGAGGTGAGGAAGTATTTCTCCGCGCTTCACGACGAGGCAACCGCCCGGGCTGTGCAGGCCGAGCGCGCGGTTCTTGCGGGGTTGGGTGGCGGGTGCCACATGGCTCTGGGTGCACGGGCGCGGGTCGATGGTGATGTTTTGCACCTCGAGGCGGTTGTATTTGACGATTCGGGCGCGGTCCCGAAATATGCCGCCCTCACCGGCGCAGGCAACGATCCTGAATCACTCGGACGTGCTGTCGCCGCGAAACTTCATGGCGAATAAACGGAAAGAAGGCATTTGTTATCTGGTCGGAGCTGGTCCGGGCGACACCGGCTTGCTCACCTTGCGGGGCCGCGAGCTGTTGGCGCAGGCCGATGTCGTGGTTTACGATCACTTGGTCAATCGCGAGCTGCTCGGCTTTGCGCCGGAGGCTGCCGAGTTGATCTACGCTGGCAAGAAGTCGGGTGATCACACCATGCCGCAGGAGGATATCAACCGCGTGCTGGTGGATAAAACATCGGCGGGGCGCAGGGTGGTCCGACTCAAGGGTGGGGATCCGTTTGTCTTTGCCCGCGGGGCGGAGGAATGCCGGGCCTTGGCCGACGCCGGTCTGCGTTACGAAGTTGTGCCCGGGGTCAGCTCGGCCATTGCCGGTCCCGCCTATGCCGGGATTCCTGTGACGCAACGCGCGGTCAATTCGGCGCTCACAATTTTCACCGGTCACTATGATCCGGAGGATTCATCCGCGGCGGAGGTTTACCGCGGTCTCGGGGCTGCCCCCGGAACCAAAGTCATGCTCATGGGCGTCGAAAATTTGCCCGGGATCGCGGCAAAAATGATCGCGGGGGGAGCCCCGGCCGATACGCCGGCGGCGGCGGTGCGTTGGGCCACGCGGGGTGACCAGCAGGTGGTGCGCGGGACCCTCGGCGATCTCGCGGATCGGGTGTCCGAAGCCGGGTTGCGCGCGCCGGCGGTGGTGGTGATCGGTGAAGTGGCCTATCCTCCGGCGGTGCTGGACTGGACGGCGGCGCGGCCGCTTTTCGGACGTCGCATTGTGGTGACGCGCAGTCGTGTGCAGGCATCGAAGTTGACCGGTGCTTTGCGCGATCTCGGGGCCGATGTGTACGAGTTGCCGCTCATCCGTCGTGAACCTCCGGCCAATCTGCGCGAATTCGGTGAGCTGGTGCAGGATGCACACAGCTATGAGTGGATCGTTTTCACCAGTGCCAACGGGGTCGATGCATTCTTCGAAATGTTTTACAAGCTCTACGACGACGCCCGGGAGATCGGCGGGGTCAAATTCGCCGCGGTGGGAGCGGCCACGGAAGCGCGGATCAAAGAGCACCGTTTCCATGTCGATCTGGTCGCGGAAAACTTCCACGCCGAGTCGCTGGTCGAGACATTCCGGCAGAAAACCGATGTCGAGAATGTGAAAATTTTGATCGTCCGCCCTGAAGAGACGCGCAATGTGCTGGCGACGGAACTCACGAAAATGGGCGGTATCGTCGACGAAGCCATCGCTTACCGCACCGTGCCGGAAACGGCCGACCGCACCCGGGCCCGCGAGCGATTGTCCGCCGAAGGTGCGGATTTGCTGGTATTTACCAGTTCATCGACCGTGCGCAATTTTTTCTCCCAAAAGATCGCTTATCCCGCGGAGATGAAATTTGCCAGCATCGGTCCGGTCACGACGAAAACGCTGGAAGAATTCGGCCGGAAGCCGGCTCTCGAGGCCAAGCGGCATGATGTGGAAGGTCTGGTGGAAGCGATCGCCGGATACTTCGCGCGTTGAGCGCCCTCAATCACCCAAGCTCATGCCCAGCGCCCGCGCGTGCCGCAGAATCTGGCTGTCGGGCGAAACTTGGCGCCGGCGGTTGACCGCATCGGCCAAGGCGACATCGGTGATCGTGCCGAAGCGGTAGCTGACCATGCGACCGAACATGCCCTCGGCAGCCAACTCCACGGCCCGCACGCCGAACTGCTGGCCCAAGACGCGGTCGAATGCGCCCGGGGCTCCCCCGCGTTGCAGGTGCCCGAGCACGCAACAACGGGTTTCTCGACCGGTGCGGGCCGCGATGAGGGATTCCACATAAGCGCCGATGCCCCCGAGGCGCGATTCGCCGGTGGAGGTTTGCTTCCGGATCTGTCGTCCGGCTTTGGCCCGCGCCCCTTCGGCCGCGATGATGATGGTCGATCTCCCGCCGCGCCTCTCGGAGTCTTTGATGAATTTGGTCACCCGCTCGTTGTCGAACGGTATCTCCGGCAAAAGAACCATGTCCGCGCTGCCGGCGACGGCGCCGTGCAAGGCCAGCCAACCAGTGTGCCGGCCCATCACTTCCAGGATCATCACCCGGCGATGGCTCTCGGCGGTGGTGCGAAGATGGGCGATGGCCTCGGCGATGCGGGTCACGGCGGTTTCGAAACCGAAGGTGACATCGGTCGATTCCAGGTCGTTGTCGATGGTCTTGGGCACGCCGATGACAGGAACACCGGCCCGCACAAGTTGCAGGGCGGTGCGCAACGAGCCGTCGCCTCCCATGATGACGAGCGATCCGGCACGATGTTGCTCAAGCGCATGACGGGTGGCGCGGATGAGCGGATCAGGCAGCACAAGTTCGCCGCCGTTGCCGCGTCTTGTCTGGAAGCGCCCCTTGTTGGTTGTGCCGAGAATGGTGCCGCCGGTGGCTTCGATTCCCTGGGTGTTGGCCGGCGTGAGCAAGCGGGCGGCGGCGGGATGGAGCAGGCCTTCGTAGCCTTCGGAAAACCCGATCACTTCGATACCGCGTTGCGCGGCGGCGCAAACGATGCCGCGAATGACGGCGTTGAGACCGGCGCAATCGCCGCCTGCCGTGAGGATGCCGATGCGCGTCGCGGGCATGGCCCTGAATCAGATGGACGAACGTCGGTTGACCGAGCGGCCTTCGGCGGTCCAGCGGTCATGCAGCGCCCACCCTTGGCGGATGAGCTGCAGTCCCTCGCTGAAACGGTCGGATGAGCCAAGCATCACGACGATAATGCGCCGGGGGATGGCGACTTTCTGCCCGTTCTGTTCAATTGCTTGCGGGTCGCGGTCGGCGGCCAGCACGAGGCAGTCGCCGGCCCGGGCGGTGCGGCCGGTTTTCACTCCTTCGATGCCGTCCTGACCGAGCAGTTCGTTCGTATTGCGCAGGAGAAACCCCCGCGTGCTGCCGTCCGCACTTTGGATGGAGATCTCGCGGGCGGGTTGGGAGACGTAAAAGTTGAAGCCGGGGTGCTTGTAGGCGTAGCGGGTGAGGCGGGCGAGATCGGCGGCGCTGGAATGCGGGGGTGTCGCCATGTTGTCGAGCCCGTGGGGATTGAGGAAAAGGGTGCGCTTCATCCCGAGGGTGCGCGCCAGGGCGTTCATTTGCGCGGTGAAGTTGTCCACCGGTGCCAGATTCTGGTTGTTCGGCAAGCGGGCGCCGACATTGTAAGCGAGCGTGTAGGCGGCATGGTTGTCGGACTGCATCATGGCGGCGTAGAGAAGATCGCGCAGCGAGACGCGGTCGCCGGGTTGCAAGCCGCACGGGTTGACTCCGCCTATGCCGGTTACGCCGGCTGGCACTTCGACGGCGGCGGCGAGCGAGCTTTTGGTCGCGTCGGCCCAGTCCATCACAACCATCGCGGTGGCGATTTTGGTCAGGCTGGCGATTTGGCGTTTCTGGTTGGCGTTTCCCGAAGCCAGGATGTGCCCCGTCTGATCGTCCACGATGATGTAGCTTTGGGCGCCCTCACTGCGGGTCGCCAAGGCCCCGAGAAGAAGGAGCAGTAATGGTAGGAAAATTTTGCACATAGTGGCGTAAGCTCAACGAAATTAGCGTCCGCTGATGAAAAATCAACGCCTTCCCCCAGCGCGACGATTGCCCTCAGCATGGGTCGCTGCTTTACTGAAGGGCTGTGAGCAAACCTTCGTTCGATTCGATTGATGCGGTTTTGAAAGACATCCGCGCCGGGCGCATGGTCATTGTGACCGACGATGCCGAGCGTGAGAACGAGGGCGATCTTGTGATGGCCGCCGAGAAAGTCACGCCCGAGGCGGTGAATTTCATGGTCAAACACGGCCGCGGTTTGGTTTGTGTGCCGATCACCGAATCTCGTGCCCGCCAACTCGGCCTGCAGCGCATGGTGGCGCACAACCGGGAGATTCACGCCACGGATTTCACGGTCTCCGTGGATGCCGCGCGCGAGGTGTCCACCGGAATAAGCGCGCGCGACCGTGCCGCCACGATCAAAGTGCTCACCTCGGCCGAATCACGGCCGGCGGATTTGACGCAGCCCGGCCATGTATTCCCGCTGCAAGCCCGCGAGGCCGGGGTGCTACAGCGCGCGGGCCACACCGAGGCGGCGGTCGATCTGGCGCGTTTGGCCGGACTCGATGCGACCGGTGTCATCTGCGAAATCCTCAAGGAGGACGGCTCGATGGCACGTTTGCCGGATTTGCTGAAGTTTCGCCGCAAGCACAAGCTGAAGATGTGCTGCATCCGCGATCTCATCGCTTACCGCCGCCGGAGCGAGAAACTGGTCGAGCGCGAGCAGTGCGTGAAAATGCCGACGGATTACGGCGATTTCGATTTGTATCTCTACCGCTCACTGACCGACGGGGCGCATCATTTGGCGCTGGTGCGCGGCAAGATCGATCCGCGCAAGCCCGTGCTCGTGCGCGTGCACAGCGAGTGTCTCACCGGCGACGTTTTTGCCTCGCGCCGCTGCGATTGCGGGTCGCAACTGCATCAGGCGATGCGCCAGATTGCCGACAACGGGTCCGGTGTGCTCGTTTACATGCGGCAAGAGGGTCGTGGCATCGGTCTGCCGGCAAAAATCCACGCTTACAAATTGCAAGAGGAGGGCCTCGATACGGTGGAAGCCAACGCCCGCCTCGGCTTCCCCATGGATCTCCGCGAATACGGTCTCGGCGCCCAGATTTTATCCGACCTCGGCGTGCGCAAAATCCGCCTGCTCACCAACAACCCTCGCAAAATGGTGGGACTGGCCGGACATGGACTTGAAATCACCGCGCGGGTGCCGATCACATCGAAGCCGCACACCCACAACGCCCGTTACCTGCGCACCAAAAAACGAAAAATGGGGCATCTGCTTTGAAATCCCTAACCATCTGAACCATGGCCGCCAAACTTCCCACACGTCCGCCCAAACTGCACTCATCCTCGGCTCCGCGCGTCGCCATCGTGGCGAGCGAATATCATCCGGAGTTGGTGCAGGCGCTGGTGAACAACACCTGCAAGGAACTCTACCAGATCGATGAAAAGTGCGTGATCGAGCTTTTCGGCGCACCGGGTGCTTTCGAGATCCCGGTCGTGGCCGAGATGGTCGCAGCGCAGCGGCGGCACGATGTCATCATCGCCCTGGGCTTGATCATCCAGGGGCAAACCAGACACGCCGACCTCATCGGGGAGAGTGTGACGCATGCGTTGCAGCAGATTGCGCTCAAGCATGTGATCCCAGTGATTCATGAAGTTCTGCTGGTGAGCAACGAACAGGATGGGCGTGTGCGCTGCATGGATGAGGAACTCAACCGCGGGATCGAAGCCGCCCGCGCCGCTTTCACGATGCTGCGGGTCAGGGAGCAACTGCGGAGCAAGCCGTCGGTGCGCTGAAACTCGGGGGAAATTTGCCGTGCCCAAAGAAAATCGCCGCCAAGCTCGCATCCAAGCCGTGCAGCAGCTCTACGGCTGCGAAATGCGCGGCGTGATGGCTCCGGGGCCGGACGAGACCGGAGCCTCGTTGACTATCGAGGGGGATCCCCAGCCTTTTGCTGCGGAATTGGTCGCGCAAACATTGGATCGGCTCAGCGAGATTGACCGTTTGCTGGAATCCGCCCTGCAGAATTGGGATCTGCGCCGCCTCGGTGCGGTCGATCGTGCGATCCTCCGGCTGGCCGTGGCCGAGATGCTCACCCGCGCAGACATCCCGCCGGCCGTGACGATCAACGAAGCCATTGAGATCGCCCGCAATCTCGCTTCGACAGAATCCGCCCGTTTCGCCAACGGGGTCCTCGACCGTGTGCGCAAGGAGATCGGGCGGGAATCGCACGAGAAGCGTTGATCATGGCCCTCGGGTTTCTGCGCAATATTGCCGACCGTTTTCGCGGGCGCCCGGTGGATTGGGACGAGCTCGAAGCGATGTTTCTCCAAGCTGATCTCGGGGTGAAAGTCACCCTGCAGCTCATCGAGTATCTGCGCGCCACGACGGGATTTTCCGCCTCGGCGGACCAAGTGGAGCAGGCTGCCCGTGAAGAAATCACAAAAATGCTTCCCCCGGCGTATCCTCCGCTTTTGCCGCTCGCGGACCGCCCGCATGTCGTGCTGATCGTCGGGGTGAACGGCACGGGAAAAACCACCTCGTTGGCCAAGCTCGCCGCCATGCTCCGGCTCGAGGGGCGTCGCGTGGTGATGGCTGCGGGTGACACCTTTCGGGCCGCCGCCATCGAGCAACTGGCAGCGTGGGGCGACAAACTTTCCCTTCCCGTCGTTCGCGGTCCTTACCAAGGCGATCCGGCGGCGGTGTGCCACGATGCTTATGAAGTTGCGCAGCGGGAAAAAGCGGACTTTTTGCTCTGCGATACCGCCGGTCGTTTGCACACCAAACACAACCTCATGGCGGAGTTGGCCAAAGTGAAACGGGTGCTCGGCCGCCGCGATCCCGCCAGCCCCCACGAAGTGCTCATCGTCCTTGATGCCACGACGGGTTCCAACGCCCTCGAGCAGGCCAAGCAATTCAATGAGGCGGCGGGTTTGACGGGCGCCATTCTCACCAAACTCGATGGCAGCGGACGCGGAGGTATGGCCGTCGCTTTGCAGCAAGAGCTCGGTGTCCCGGTGCGCTTCGTCGGCATGGGCGAAAAGGAAACAGACTTCGTCCGCTTCGATCCGAAAAAATTCGCCGCGGAGATGCTCTGAAAGGTCTTACTCAGCGCAGTAGTGCAGGCTGACGCGGCGCATTTTCTCGTCACCTTTTTTTGCGGTGTAGTGGATGAGGCGCAGCGAGACAAAGTTTTGCACCCACATCCACCCCTTGAGCGAGTGCCGCATACCACCGTCATCACCGTTCTCGTCGGCAAAAAGCCGACTCGGACCGTATTTTTTGTCGGCTTCCCGTTTGATGGTGGCGACCCAGGCATCGACTTTCGCGTCATCCCATCCCTCGCGGTCGTATTGCAGCTCCACTTCGCTGAGACCGCCATTGGTGAAATAGAAGAGAGTGCGTTTCAACCCCTCCTGCACGATGCCCTCGACCACGAGGACCTCGCGGTCGCCGGCCATGCGTTCATCGACAATTTTGGCCTTGGCGTTTCCCGCGACCTGTTTGATGCGTGCGACCGATTCGCCCCACTGCATGCCGAAAGGGGCTTTGATTTCTTGTTGGGCCGCAGCATCGGCCATCCACGCCACCGACACGGCAACAGTCGAAAGCCAACGGCACATACGCATCTTGTCCCGAAATTGCACAAACCCGGGCTCCGGTGCAACCACCGGACGCTTCGGTCGGGCCAGATCACAGGTTGACGACGGCCAAATATTACCTAAAAGTAATATACATGAAGACTCTGATCCTGCTCGCCGTGCTGGTTTTCTTGTTTTTTGCGGTCAAACGCGTGATGGCCGGCCCTTCCATCGGTCCCGTGGAAGCCAGCGAGCGTGTGGCGGCGGGGAAGGCCGTGCTGATCGATGTGCGTGAGCCTGATGAATGGGCGGGGGGCGTGGCGGAGCCGGCGTTGTTGCTTTCGTTGAGCGACCTGCGTGCCGACCGGGTGAAGTGGAATCCGGCTCTGGAGCAGCTCCGCGGCAAGGAGTTGATCGTCTATTGCCGTTCGGGAGCGCGTTCCGGTGTGGCGGCCGGCATCTTGCGCAAAGAGGGATTCACTGTGCTGAACGCGGGTGGATTTGCCGGTTGGGCCTCGGCAGGGTTGCCTGTTCGCAAGCCCTGAGTTCCATCCGCCCGGGTATTGTCGGCAATTTTTTCGTAAAAGCGGAGGGCCTCGATCGGGCTGCCGAATTCGGAGAGCTTGTAGAGTCCGCGCGCGTATTCCGGGCCGGGGTCGCGGATGAGGTATTCGTGGCCTTGCTTTCCGACAATGACGACGAAATGGGTGATGCCTTCGGGGTAACGCAGGCGCACGATCACAGGATTGCCGCGGAGCAGGTTCCAATCGATGAGGAAATGTGACGCATCATCCTCGTAAACATGCTCGGCGACCACGGGCGGAAACTCGGAGGCTTTTTCCCAATAGAGCCAACCTCGGTCGGTGTAGCCGCCGTTTGTTTTGAGAAACGCGTTGAGCTGTCCCGGATCGACCGCGGATCCGTAGGAGGCCAGCACCATGGCCGCCGCGGCCACGGCACACCCCTCCGCCCCAAGTATGCCGGGAGTGGCGCCGAGGCGGTGGGATGTCCAACGGCGATCGTTCTGCGCGAAATGCGGTACGTCATTCAGCACGGTGCGCGGGAACCACAACCCGCCGCGAGGTTCCAGCAGGGGCTTAGTTTTTACCCAACCTGCCGCCCACCATGCACTCGCAGCCACGGCCAGGAAAAGGGCGATGATTAAAATCCACAGCCGTCGCATCACCCAACAAGAAAGACCAAATGCGTAACATGCAAAGTGTTTTTCGTGGCGATGCGAGAGGGGGACTGCCCGGCAATGGAAAAACTTTCGCCGGCCAGCCTTGCGCGCTATCTTCCCGCCGTGCTCAGGTTTTTTTTCATCGCCATGCTGGGTCTGGTTGCGGTTGCCCGCGCCGACTGGATCGAACTGAAGGACGGCACCCGCGTTGAGGGGCCGATTTTGTCCGTCACCGATCAGCATGTGTCCGTTGAAGTTCAGGTCACTCCATCGATCCGGGATGAGAAGCGGTTTCCTCGCAGCGAGGTGGCCAAAATCCAGCGGGCCAGCCAAGACGATGTCGCGTTTGCCGAGATTGATGCGCAGCAAATCCCCGCGACGGTGGACAGCGTGGAGCCGTATGATGAACTGCTCAAAAACGTGCGCGCGTTCATGCAAAACTACGGTTACAGCAAGCATCTGCCGGCCGCGCGGAAGCTGGAGGCTCAATGGCAAGCGGAGCGAAATAAACTTGCGGCCGGGGAGATCAAAATCTCCGGTCAATGGATCAGCGCCCAAAATTTCACCGCCAACCGTGTTGAACTGGGCGGACAGCTCCAACTGTCCAAAATGAAGCAAGCAGCCGAACCGGCGTCGGCCTTGGCCGCTTTCGATGTGCTCGAAAAGCAACACGCCACTTCATCTTCTTATCCCGAGGCCGTGCGTTTGGCCTCGGTCAAAATAAACGAACTGCGCCTGGCACTCACCCGGGCACGCGCCGATCTCGAGCGTCGTGAACGGGAGCAGGCCGAGGGTTTGCAGTTGGCCAGCGTCGATCGACGGGCGGTGATGGAAAAGGGCATCGAGCAGGAGCGTGCGGCGATCAAAGCGCGTTACGAAAAGCTCAAACAAAGCGGCGCGAAATGGATGCCGCTCATGCCGGATGCGAAAATTTTGGAGGAGATTGCCAAGACCGCCGATGCCGAGAGCGCGCGCTTGGCCAAGATTGATGTGGAAACATTGTCCTCGGCCGTGGCAGCGACGGAGCGAGCGCGCAGCGAAATCAGCGAGGGCAAGTTGGAGGAGGCAAAAATGAGCCTCGCCGAAGCCGAAAAACTCTGGTCCCAGCACGCGGGTCTTGCCGAAGTGCGCGAATCACTCAAAAAAGCCGAGGCCGAAGCCGCCAAAGCCGCAACCGAACAGACCCCATCCGCCCAATCATGAGCCGCCAAGCCACCGTCAAACGTCAAACCAAGGAAACGGACATCGTCCTCACTCTCGATCTCGACGGCACGGGCCAGTCGAAAATTCAAACCGGCATCGGTTTTTTCGATCACATGCTCGTCCTCTTTTCCAAGCACGCGCTGTTTGATTTGCAGTTGGAGGCCAAAGGCGACCTTGAGGTGGATGCGCACCATACAGTCGAGGATGTCGGCTTGGCCTTGGGGCAAGCTTTGCGCGAAGCCTTGGGGGATAAGGTCGGTCTGACGCGCTACGGATGGTGTCTGCTGCCGATGGATGACGCTTTGGCGCGTGTCGCGGTGGATTGCGGAGGCCGGCCCTACCTTGCTTACGAGACGCCGGAAGATGCGGTTGCGATCGAAAACTTCCCCTTCCAGCTGGTGGAGGAATTTCTGCGGGCCTTCAGTGTGCAGGGCGGACTCAATCTGCATGTGGCCATGCTCGACGGTCGCGATTCGCACCACATGGCCGAGGCCATTTTCAAAGGCTTGGCCCGCGCGCTCGGCCAAGCGACGCGCCTTGATCCGCGCGTGCAGGGTGTCCCCAGCACCAAGGGCTCGCTCTGATCATGGGCGCTGATGCGAAACCCGCGGACCGACCCCGCGTGGCCATGATTGATTACGGCAGCGGCAATTTGCGCAGCGTGGAAAAAGCGTTGCAGCACGCCGGGGCCGACGTTGTTTCCTGCGATTCGCCCGCGCGCCTGGCGGAATGTGCTGCCGTGGTTTTGCCGGGCGTAGGCTCTTTCGGGGATTGTGCGCGGTGCTTGGATGAGCGTGGCTTGACCGAGCCCCTGCGCGTCTGGCTCGCCGCCGACCGTCCCTATCTCGGCATTTGCCTCGGTTACCAGATTTTGTTCGAGAGCAGCGAGGAGTCCCCGGGGGTGAAAGGGCTGGGCTATTGGCCGGGCAAAGTGGTGCGTTTCGGCAACGTGCCGGGGCTGAAAGTCCCGCACATGGGTTGGAACGACTTGCGGTGGCGCAGTCCCGACGTGCTTTACGCGGGATTACCCGAGCCGGCCTATGTGTTTTTCGTGCATTCTTTTTACCCGGTGCCTGAGGACGAAAAACTGGTTACGGCTTCCTGCACGCATGGCGTCGAATTCGCCGCATCGTGCGGTCGCGGGAAAGTGCGAGGCGTCCAGTTTCATCCGGAGAAAAGCCAAGCGACAGGCCTGCGGATGCTGGAAAATTTTGTGCGCGAATTGCGCGGAGGAAATTGATCTATGTTGCTTTATCCGGCGATTGATTTGATGGGCGGGCAAGCAGTGCGCTTGCGCCAAGGCAAAGCCGACGAAAAAACGGTTTACTCCGACGATCCTCCGGCGGTGGCGCGTGAATGGGAGGCCCGTGGGGGAGACTGGTTGCACGTGGTGGATCTCGATGCGGCTTTCACCGGCGTGCAGACCAATCTCGAGGTTGTGCGCAAAATGGCGTCTGCTCTCACGATCCCTCTCCAGCTCGGCGGCGGTATGCGCGATGAAGCAGCCATCGGGCGTGCTTTGGATGCCGGAGTGGCTCGTGTGGTCATCGGCACCCGTGCGGCAGAGTCGGTCGATTTTGTCGGCCAAGCCGTGCAGCGTTTTGGCGGCGAAAAAATCGCCGTGGGTATCGATGCGCGGGACGGCATGGTGGCGGTCAAAGGCTGGACCGAAGCGACGGGCGTGCGTGCTTTGGATCTGGCGCAAAAAGTATCGGCCATCGGGGTCGGGGCGGTGATTTACACCGACATTGCCACCGACGGGATGTTGCAAGGTCCTAATTTTGAAGAAGTTGAAAAAATCGTGAAGTCCATCGATTGCGATGTGATCGCCAGCGGCGGTGTCTCCTCGGCGGCGGATTTGGCTCGCCTGCAAAAGATCCCGGGACTGCACGGTGCAATTATTGGCCGGGCACTATTCGACGGACGCATTACGGGAAACCTGCGCGAAGCGATTGCCGCTGTGACGACAGATTCCCCTTGAAGTCCGTCGCGGTCTCTGATCATTTGCCCATATATGACCCGCTCGATTTTGGCTCTGACCATTGCAACCTTGGTGGCTGTGCTGATAGCCGCCTGCTCGCCGGAAAAGCCTTCCACCCCCTCGCGTAATCGCTACGGCTACAGCGGCACGCAAACTCTCCAGCAAACGCCCGGCACGCTGCCGCCGCTCACCGGTGTGGATACGAATGTCGGCATGACCGATGCCGCCCTGGTCAATCCCATTCCCAACCCCACGCCCGCCCCCACGCCGCCGCCCGTCAGCCTGCCGACCCCTGAGCTTTCCTACGGTATTCCGGTTCCCGGTAAACCGGGCTTTGTCACCAGCCCGCACGCCCCGAGCGCCGGTTTCGTCGATGTGCGCGGTTTTCCTCCGGGCACCGAAGTCAAGGATCCCTACACAGGTCGAATTTTCCTCGTTCCTTGATTCCGGTTTTTCCGGCGTGAGGTTCTCGCTGCAGCCTGTCATGGTTGCCGCTTCATGAGCGACCCGTCTTCCAGCATTGCTGTCTTCGGCCCCGGCCTGATGGGCGGCTCGTTGTTGATGGCGCTGCGCCGCCACCGGCCCGACGCCCGCCTCTTGGCATGGGCCAGGCGCGACGAGGTGCTGGATGAAATTCGTTCGCAAAATCTGGCTGATGCATGTTCGACCGATCCTGCGGAAATTGCCAAGGCTGCCGATTTGATCGTTCTTTGCGTGCCGGTGGACAAAATGTCCGCCCTCGCCCGGCAAGTTGCCGGCGTTGTTTCGGAAAAGACCACGGTGACCGATGTGGGGAGCGTGAAAGAACCCGTGGTTACTGAGCTGGAGCAAATTTTTGCGCGCACGGGAAATTTTGTGGGAAGTCATCCGATGTGCGGTTCGGAGGAGGCCGGCCTATCCGCGGCGCGGTCGGATCTTTATGAGAATGCGCTTTGTGTGGTGACGCCCACCAAGATGTCCCAGCCTGCCATGGTGCGTGCGGCCGGCGATTTGTGGCGGTCCGTCGGCGCCCGTGTCTTGGAGATGGGTCCGCACGAGCATGACGCAGCCGCGGCCGCGGTCAGCCATGTGCCCCACATTGCGGCTGCCGCCCTCGTCGGGTTGGTGGCACAGAGTCAGCCCGTTTATCAAAAACTGTGTGCTGGAGGATTCCGTGACACGACACGTGTAGCCTCGGGGTCGCCTGAGCTGTGGACCTCGATTCTGGGGCTCAACCGGCGCGAAATTTCCGGGGCACTCGGGAATTTGGCCGATATTTTGCAATCCATGAAAGCAGCGTTGGAAAAGAATGACACAGCTGCCGTGCAGGCTTTTTTGGAATCAGCGGCAAAGCATCGTGCAGAAATTCTCAAAGTCGAATGAGCAGGGAAATCCGAGTCTGCCGCGCCCCGCGCATCGAAGCGGAAATCCGCGTCCCCGGGGACAAAAGCATGTCGCACCGCGCCGCCATGTTGTCCGCCTTGTCGGACGGCACATGCCATCTGCACAATTATCTCATGGGAGAGGACTGTCTGGGCACGCTCCAAGTGCTGCAGCAACTAGGTGTGAGGATCGAAAGCGGTGCCCCCGGCGAGTTTGTCGTGCATGGATGCAGTGGCCGTTTTAAGCCGCCGGCAGCGGATTTGGACTGCGGCAATTCCGGCACGACCATGCGATTGATGTCGGGCTTGCTCGCCGCCCAACCCTTCCGTTCACGTCTCATCGGCGATGCGTCACTTTCCCGTCGCCCCATGAAACGCGTGATGGATCCGTTGCGCAAAATGGGGGCGCACATGACGACCGAGGGCGCCGGGGAATGTCCGCCATTGATTATCGAGGGGCGCCCTGATTTGCATCCGATCGAATACCTTCTTCCGGTGGCCAGTGCCCAAGTGAAGAGTGCAGTCCTGTTGGCCGGCTTGTTTGCCAAGGGAAAAACCACGGTCATCCAGCCGGTGCTCACGCGCGATCACACGGAACGTATGCTGGAGTATTTCGGTGTGCCGGTCGAGGGGGTTGGCGAACGCATTTCAGTCGAGGGAGGCAAGCTACCCCAGGCACGGGATTTCGATGTGCCCGGCGATATTTCCAGTGCCGCCTTTTGGCTGGTGGTTGGGGCAGCACAACCCGGCGCGCGATTAACGATCAAAAACGTGGGGCTCAACCCGACGCGCACAGGAATTTTGGATGTGCTGCGGCGCATGGGGGCCGATATCAGCATCGAGCGCAATGACGACGGAACGGGCGAGCCGGCAGGCGATGTGGAAATTCACGGTGCTGAGTTGCTTGGCACTACGATCGGTGGGACCGAAATTCCGAACGTGATCGATGAATTGCCGGTGTTGGCAGTTGCAGCAGCTTTGGCTGTTGGAACCACGGCCATCAAGGATGCAGCCGAGCTGCGCGTAAAGGAATCCGATCGTCTTGCCGTGGTGGCGCATCATTTGCAGGCGATGGGGGCCGATGTAACCGAGCATCCCGACGGGATGGAAATTCGTGGAGGACGGCCTCTTCATGGAGCGCGATTGACGAGCCATGGTGATCATCGCATAGCAATGGCGTTCGCCGTGGCGGGTCTTTTTGCCGAGGGCGAGACGGTGATCGAAGACACCGCATGCGTGGAAACTTCGTATCCGGGTTTTGCGGAACAACTGCGGGCTTTGAGTCATGGATAAGACGAACGAAACCGTTGTGATCGCCATTGATGGACCGGCGGCATCAGGCAAAAGCACGGTGGCACGGGAGTTGGCCAAGCGGCTGGGCTTCCGGTTTTTCAACTCCGGTGATCTTTATCGGGCTATGACATGGGCTTGCCTTCGAAGCGGAGTGGATTGCCGCGACGGATCGGCTGTGGCGGACGCTGCCCGCGAGGTGTCCTTGGAGATTGCCCTCGATGATCATGAATATTTCCCGCAGATAGGAGGCCAAGATGCGCGCCCGTATCTGCGGAGCGACGAAGTAAACGGCAATGTGTCATCGGTATCCACCGTGCCGGAAGTGCGCGATATAATCACTTCGTCCATTCGCCGCTGCACGCAAGGGCGTCTCTCTGTGATCGAAGGCCGTGACATCGGCTCGGCTGTTTTTCCCTCCACTCCCTACAAATTTTACATTGATGCCGATCCGCAGGTGCGCCAGATGCGCCGTGCCTGCCAAGGTCAAGCGGAAGACGTTTCCATGCGCGATCGCATCGATTCCTCCCGTCGCGCGGCTCCGCTGACCGTGGCCGATGGCGCGACGGTTATCGACTCTTCCCATCTCGATGTGGACGGAGTTGTCGCCGCCGCTCTCCGGTGCTTGGCCGAACAAGGATTGGCCGGTGCCATCATGTTATGCAGCAACGAATGACTTTCTGGTATTTGCTCGGCTATTCGCTGAGCAAAGCCATCGCCAAGACTTTCTTTAATTACCGCGTTATCGGTGCGGAAAATATCATCGAAGAAGGTCCGGCCATTATCGCCGCCAACCATGCCAGCTTTCTTGACCCCCCGCTGGCTGGTGTCGCCTGCCGTCGCGGGATAGCTTACCTAGCCCGCAAGTCTCTTTTGGATTGGCCGGTCATCGGGCCGATTTTGCCGGAATTGAACGTCATCCCCGTTGATCCAAAAAATGCTGACCGCAGTGCTCTCATGGGCATTATCCGTGCGATCCGCGCTGGCGGTGCTGCTTTGATCTTCCCCGAGGGAACAAGATCCATGAGCGGTCAACTCCAACCGGCTCAACCCGGGGTGGGTATGATCGTCGCCAAAACCGGAGCGCCTGTCGTGCCGATGCGCATCCACGGATCATTCGAAGCCTTTCCCCGTGATCGCAAATTTCCCCGTTGTGTTTCCATTACGGTGGTTGTGGGGAAGCCACTTTACTTTTCGGCTGATGAACTCGCCGACCGTGAATCCTACCAAAAAACAAGCGACCGCATCATGGATGCGGTCGCTGCTTTGTAAAAAATTACAGAATAGCGTCAGGAAAGAGGCGTGAGAGTGTTGGTTCCAATTATGTTAGTGCTCTTGGCATCGGCAGGACGGCTGAAAACACCACCGTCTCCGCCTTTGCGGAACATAATGAATCCTTTGTCAGCGTAGGGAGCGTTTGATCCCAAGCCAGTGCTGATATCTTCCCAATTTTTGGTGATGACAAAGGGCTGATCTGACGGGGTGCTTTCTTGGGTTTGAAAGATTTTGAATGCGATGTTGGCTGCTTGGAAGTTGGTGTCGGTAACGTTGACTCCGGGGGCAGCATAAATTTTGCGTAAGTCTGGTCCTGTGAGGTATTTGCCCTCGATTAATGCTTGGCTGAAGGTTGGGACTGTTAGGACCGTGGTATTTGAGTAGGTCCATGAAACGCCGTCACCCGCAGTGGTTGAATCGATAGACATCGTTTGCGTGGCCAAATGAAGCTGCCGCGCATTGTTCAATGTTTGTGTCATTTGACCGCGGACGAGTGCGCTGGAGACCGCCGGAATGGCGAGGGAGGCCAGAATGGCGATGATGGAAATGACGACGAGCAGTTCGATGAGGGTGAAGGCTCGGAGGGAGCGTTTGAGGTTTTTCATAGCTGGAGTCCTTTAGTTAGCACGTCGCGGCGCCAAGGCAACAGCAATTTGGCCGCGGCTATGGTTTGGGAGCTTCGTAGTAGAATCCCACGATAGCAAGTGGCGGGAGTTCGATTTGGATCGAGTGATCCCGGCCCTGCCAAGGGATCGGTTCCGAAGGGACGCCGCCGTAGTTTCCGACATTACTGCCACCAAAAGCCTCGGCATCTGTGTTGAGGATTTCCCGGTAATATCCGCCCAGTGGAACTCCAATGCGGTAGCCGCTTCGGACGACCGGAGTGCCGTTCATGGCGAAAACAAGAATCTGTCCGTCGGAAGACTTGCGCAGAAAGGCAACAACACTGTTGTCGGCATCGTGGAAATCGATCCATTCGAAGCCCTCGTGCGTGTCGTCGAGATCGTAAAAAGCCGGATATTCTTTGTAGATGCGGTTGAGGTGCTGGACCAAGCGGCTGAGGCCTCCGTGCAGCGGGAACTGAGTGAGGTGCCAATCGAGGCTCTGGTTGTAGCGCCATTCGTCCCATTGGCCGAATTCCCCGCCTTGGAAAATCAGTTTTTTGCCGGGATGGGCCCACATGAGAGCGTAAAACATCCGCAGGTTGGCGAACTTCTGCCACATGTCGCCGGGCATCTTTCCGATGAGCGCGCCTTTGCCGTGGACGACTTCATCATGGCTGAGCACGAGGATAAAATGCTCATGGAAGGCATAGAGCAGCGAGAAGGTGATGCTGCCTTGGTGGTAGCGCCGGTAAACAGGATCGAGGCTCATGTAGTGGAGGAAGTCATGCATCCACCCCATGTTCCATTTGAACCCGAAGCCGAGGCCGCCGAGATACGTCGGCCGAGATACGCCGGGCCAGGCAGTCGATTCCTCGGCGATCGTGATGATGCCCGGATGGCGCTCGTAGCTGACCTCGTTGAAGCGCTTGAGAAAATGAATTGCTTCGAGGTTCTCGCGCCCGCCGAAACAATTCGGCACCCATTGTCCCGGTTCGCGGGAGTAGTCGAGGTAGAGCATCGAGGCTACCGCGTCCACGCGCAGTCCATCGATGTGATATTGGTCGAACCAGAACAGCGCGTTGGCGATGAGAAAGTTTCGCACTTCGTTGCGGCCGTAGTTGAAAATGTGCGTGCCCCAGTCTTGGTGCTCCCCTTGGCGCGGATCGGCGTGCTCGTAGAGATGCGTGCCGTCGAACTTGGCCAGCCCGTGGGCGTCCTTCGGAAAATGCGCCGGCACCCAGTCGAGAATCACGCCGATGCCGGCCTTGTGGCAGCTGTCAACGAAGTGGCGGAATTCGTCCGGATTGCCATACCGGCTGGTCGGCGCGTAATAGCCGGTGACTTGGTAGCCCCAGGAACCATCGTAGGGATGCTCTGCGACCGGCATCAGCTCGATATGCGTGAACCCCATCTCCAAGCAGTAAGGAATGAGGCGCTCCGATAATTCGAGGTAGCTGAGGGGGCGGTTGGCGTCCTCGATCACGCGTTGCCACGAGCCGAGATGCACTTCGTAAATGCTCATCGGTTTTTTGTGCCAATGCCGTTCCGCGCGTTTCTTCATCCAGCCTGCGTCCGACCATTTGAAGCGGTTCAGATCGTAAACAATCGAGGCCGTTTGCAGGCCGTGCTGGGCGTAAAAAGCAAACGGATCGCACTTCAAAAACACATCACCGTGGCAGCCCTTGATCTCGAATTTGTAATGGGCGCCCTCGGAGATTCCCGGGATGAAAATTTCCCAGATGCCGCTGCCGAGAAGTTTGCGCATCACATGGACGCGTCCGTCCCAATGGTTGAAATCACCGACCACGCTCACGCGTTGCGCGTTCGGCGCCCAGACGCAAAAAACAGCGCCTTCGACCCCGTCCACCTTCGACAAATTCGCGCCGAATTTCTTGTAAAGATCCCAGTGATTACCTTCCGCATGCAAATGAACATCGGTATTGCCGAGAATGCGTCCGAAAGAATACGGGTCGCGCTCTTCCCATTCTTTGCCCGCGGGGTCTTTGAACCGCAGGGCGTAGGCAAACTCCGCGCGTCCTTTGGGAATGGCAGCCTCGAAAAATCCCTCCGGGTGAATTTGCTCGGCGTCGAAAACATGCGAGCGGTTGCCGAGATCGACCACTTGAACAGAAACGACCCCCGGCCGGAAAATGCGCACGACCAAGCGGTCACCGGCGTGTCGCAAGCCGAGCGTATGGAAGGGGTCGGCGTGATGGCCCTCGAGGAAAGCGGCCACCTCCCCGGGTGATACAGTCGGCTTCATTGGTTGCAGCCGCTTCGCACGGCTGCGGGCACTCTAAGCCCCTATCAGCTGAGGCCGCAAGCCGCCTCAAGCCGCGCCGCCGGCCGAGTTGGCCAATTCGGCCTCATCTTCGGGGAGAAACGCTTTGAAGCGGTTTTTGTCGATCGCCTTCATGAAGGCTTCATGTGGCGAGACATGCCCTTGCTGTAACTGCGCCCAGATGGCGTCGTCCATGAACTGCATGCCCTGCGACTTGCCGCCCACGATCACATCTTGAAGTTTTTGCGTCGCGCCTTCGCGGATGATGGCCGACACGGCGCTGTTGACGACGAGGATCTCGTTCACGGCAATGCGGCCGCCGCCGTCCTGGCGTTTGAGCAGCAGCTGGGCGATCACGCCGCGCAGCGAAGCCGCGAGCATCGTGCGGACCTGCGACTGTTGGTCCGACGGGAAAACGTCGATCATACGGTCCACTGTTTTGCGGGCGTTGTTCGTGTGCAGGGTGCCGAAGACAAGCAAGCCGGTTTCGGCGGCGGTCAGCGCCAACGAGATCGTTTCCAAGTCGCGCATCTCGCCGACAAGGACGATGTCGGAATCCTCGCGCAGTGCCGCTTTGAGTCCGGTGGGGAAGTTGGGTGCATGTTCCGGCACCTCCCTTTGGGTGATGACGCTTTTTTTGTTCGAGTGCACGAACTCGATGGGTTCCTCGATCGTGACGATGTGTCTCGAGAAGTTGCTGTTGATGTAGTCGATCAGCGCGGCCAGCGTGGTGCTTTTGCCCGATCCGGTGGGTCCGGTTACGAGGACGAGCCCGCCGCGCAGATGGCCGAATTCTTTGATCACCGGCGGAAGACGCAGGTCGTCGAGCGTGGCGATTTTCGTGGGAATGAGACGGAAGACGGCGCCCAGCCCGTGCACTTGCTTGAGGTAGTTGCAGCGGAAGCGGCTGTCCTCGTTCATCTCGTAAGCGAAGTCGAGGTCACCCATCTGCTGGTAGCGTTCCCACTTTTTCGGGGTGCAAATTTCACTCAGCATGTAGTTCATTTCCTCGCCCGTGAGGATTTCCTCGCGGATGGCAACGACATCCCCGTGGCGACGGATTTTCGGCGGCTGTCCCTCGGCCAAATGAAGGTCCGACGCGCCGGCGTCGATGAGCACTTGAAAAAATTGGTCGATGTAAGCCATGGGTCAGAGAACTCCGCAGATCTGCTTCATCAGCTGTTTTTGCTCGGCGCGGGCGATGGCTTCGTCGGCTGATATCAGGCCGGTCGTGAACAAGTCAGCCAGCGAGTCGTCCATCAGCTTCATCCCGAGTTTTTTGCCGGTCTGAATGATGCCGGGGAGCATGAAGGTTTTCGCCTCGCGGATGACGTTGGCCACGGCGGGCGTGTTCATCAGGATTTCGATGGCGAGCGCGCGTCCCATGCCGTCGGCTCGCGGGACGAGTTGCTGCGAAATGATGCCGCGCAAAGACTCGCTCACCATGATGCGGATCTGCTCGCGTTGATCCACGGGGAATGCGTCGAGCACGCGGTCGAGGGTGCGGGCGGCATTGGCCGTGTGAAGCGTGCCCAGCACGAGGTGGCCGGTTTCCGATGCGGTGATGGCGAGGGAGATAGTTTCGAGGTCGCGCATCTCACCGACCATGATGACATCGGGGTCTTCCCGCAGGGCGCCGCGCAAAGCCGCGCCGAAAGATTCGGTGTGCGTGTGCACCTCGCGCTGGTTCACTTGGCAGCCCTTGGGCTGGAAAATGTATTCGATCGGGTCCTCCAAAGTGATGATATGTTCGTGCCGGGCGCGGTTGACCTCTTCGACCAGCGCGGCCAGCGTCGTGCTTTTGCCGCTACCCACGGAGCCGGTCACCAGCACGAGCCCGTTTTGGTATTGCGTGAGCAACTTGAGCTGCGGGGGAAGGCCGAGTTCATCCATCGTGCGGACATTGGTTTGGATGATGCGGAAAACGAGATCGTAGCCGAGACGATGCCGCACCACGCTCGTGCGGTAACGTCCGTCGACGTTGGAGTAGGCGAAATCCACGTCCCCGCGGTCTTCGAGTTGGTTTTTCTGCGCATCGTTGAGGAAGCCCATGGCCAAGCGCTCCGTGTCGGCGGCGGTCAGTTTCTCCGCCTGCAACCAGATCGGCTCGAGCGTGCCGAAACGCCGCCAGGTCGGCGGCATGTTCACGCTGAGGTGGATGTCCGAAGCACCTGATTCTTTGCCGACGGCAAGGTATTGATCCACGTGGTCCAAGGCATGGACCGGCGCGGAGTGATCAGCGACTACTTCGACGGATGGGGTAGCGGGAACTTGGGACACGGCGAGTGTCGGAGTTTTTACTATTTGCGGCCGGATCGCACACTCAAAAACAACGGGACGAGTTGCGAGAGCAGGGCGGGCATAAGCTTCAGCAAAGTCGGAATCCAGAATGTTGCCCCGGTCACGGCAGAAGGCCCGCTTCCCCTCCGGGGCGCATTGCCATCCGGCGATCTGCGCAAAAGCCGTGCAGCGACAAAACCGGCGGCCGAGGCACCGGGCAACCACCACTTCCAATCGCGGACCACGCCGCTGCGCAGCTGGTTGAGCGGGTTGGCTGCCACTGCCAAGTCGTGTGTGCGGGCCTGCAATTCATTGGCCGCCGCTTCGATTTCGCGCAGGTAATCGTCGCGCTTCATGACAGTCTCTCCATTTCCCGCCGCATTGCTTCACGTGTCCCGGGGAAAAGCGGCCGGATCGCCAGATTGCGGAGCACCAGCACCAGCGCCCCGGCCAGCAAGAGGTGGAAGACGAACAGCACCAGCATCACTGCCAGCCAGCCTCCGCCCAGCCAACTCGACAGCGCCACGACGATGGCCAGAAGCAGGAACAGGTAGGCAAACACTCCGGCGAAGATGACAGCAACGGCCAAACCGGCCAGCACGAGGGCATGCCCGCCCGTCTCGCGTAACTCCAGCCCGAAGAGGCCCGTCATTGCCCGAAATAAACGGACGGCGGCGGAGACAAAGCCCCGCGTGGCATCCGGCAGACTCGGCTCCTCCGGCGGCAATGGATGATCTGCGCCGGTGACGCGATTCATGGGAAGTCGGGTTAGCGACGAAGAACCAAACCAAGAATAAAGCCCGCGGCCAAGGCGATGCCCACGGCTTGCAGGGGGTTCTCGCGGATGTAGTCCTCGCCGTCCTCGGTCAGAGTGCGGGCCCGGTCACTGGTTTCCGACCAGACCTTGTTGGCGCGCTCACGATATTCATGGGCCCGTTCGTTGAAGGTCTCGCGGAGATCCTGCGCTTTGGCGGCAGCCGCTTCTCGTAATTCTTTGGCGGCTTCCGTGGCGTGAGATTTGCTGCTTTGGAACTTGTCGGTAGCTGCTTTGGTGTCTTTTTCGCTCATAGTTTTCTTTAGGTTGTTGGTTAAACTTTCGCAGATGGGGAGGGGGCTGGCAAGTGCCTCGGGCGGGTCGAAGCATCGTTTTTCTTGAAGCGAGCGTTACCTTGGCGGACAAATTGCCGTTCATGACCGCTGCCGCGCCCTGCCAAGCCGACCAACTTCCGCCGGAACTTCTGGTCCGGATCGACGAGACCATCACGCATTACCCCGTATCGAAACGCAGTGCGTCCGTGCCGCTCCTGCATCTCTGGCAAAACCATTTCGGTTACATCGACGAAAGTGGTGTCGATTGGATTGCCCACAAGCTCGACCTCGAGCCGATCAATATCCTCGAACTGGTCACCTTTTACCCTTGGTTCCGCCAGACAGCGCCCGGCAAAAAAACCATCCGCGTCTGCCGCACACTTTCCTGCGCCATGGCCGGATCGAACGATCTGCGCAAAGAGCTTTGTGAAGCGGCCGGCATCGAACCTGCCGACGATCACGGACACGGAGTCACGAGCGCCGACGGGCGATACACCATCGAGTTTGTCGAATGTCTGGCCAGCTGCGGCTCGGCCCCCGTCGCTTTGGTCGGCGACGATTTGCACGAACGCATCACCAAGGCCGATATCCCCGCATTGCTCGCTTCCGATGACAAGGGTTACCGCAAAACCTTCCGTGCTCCACATTCGCGCGAGCGCCGCATGATTTTGAAAAATGCCGGGCGCGAAGATTACGACGCTTCGCTCGAGTGCTACGTGCGCCACGACGGTTACGAATCCCTGAAAAAAGCGCTCAAGATGAAGCCCGAGGACATTGTGTCCGAGGTCAAGGCATCGAATCTCCGCGGCCGTGGCGGGGCCGGCTTCCCGACAGGCATGAAGTGGAGCTTCATCAAGCGCGAGGACGGCAAGCCGCATTACCTCGTGGTCAACGGCGACGAATCCGAACCCGGCACTTTCAAAGACCGCTACATCCTTCACGAGGACCCGCACCAGTTGCTGGAGGGAATGATGATCGCTGCTTGGGCGCTCAAAATTCACCTCAGTTACGTCTATATCCGCTGCGAATTTCCCGAGGCCGCCCGCATCGTGGAGAAAGCCATCGCCGAAGCACGGGCCGCCGGCTTCATCGGCCAAAATGTCCTCGGCACCGGTTTCGATTGCGACATCTACGTGCACCAAGGCGCCGGCGCCTACATCTGCGGCGAGGAAACCAGCCTGCTCGAATCGCTCGAGGGCAAGCGTCCCTATCCCCGCATCAAGCCGCCGTTTTTCCCCGCGGTCTTCGGCCTCTACAACTGCCCGACGATCGTCAACAACGTCGAGACTCTGTGCCAAGTGAAACACATCATCGCCATGGGCGGTGCGGAGTTCGCCCAGCTCGGCTCGCCGGGCGACGGCGGCACGCGCACACTCTGCGTGAGCGGTGACGTGAAGAATCCCGGCTTCTACGAACTCGGTTGCGGACAAGTCACCGTGGGCCAACTGATCAACGACGTGTGCGGTGGCCTCAAGCCGGGACGCAAACTCAAAGCGATCATCCCGGGCGGCAGCTCGGCCAAAGTCCTCCGTGCCGGCGAAAAATTCAAAATGAAGCGCAAAGGCCCCGACGGCGCCGAAACAACGGTTGAGGTCGATCTCATGGACCTCGTGATGGATGCCAACTCGCTGGCCTCCGCCGGTTCGATGATCGGCAGCGCCGGCGTGATGATCCTCGACGACTCGCGCGACATGCTCTGGGTGCTCAACAACCTCAACGACTTCTACGCCCATGAAAGCTGCGGCCAATGCACGCCGTGCCGCGAGGGAAGTTTGTGGATGTCAAAAATGACCA
>JBILDG010000242.1:0-3345 GCA_044352715.1 Chthoniobacterales bacterium
CTGCGAAGCGTCCGCAGCAGACAGAGCCTGGATTGCAGCACCGAGAGCCGCGCCTTCCGCGCTTTGCATCGTCACAACCGGACGCCCGAAAATGTCGGCGCACAATTGACGCCATCCCGCGCTTTTGCTGCCGCCGCCCGTGAGACGGATTTCGGAGGGCTGGACGCCGAGTTGCTCCATCTGCCGCAGGCCGTAAGCCATGCCGAGCGTGACGCCCTCCATCCCTGCACGGGCGAGGTGCGCAGGTGTCGAGTTCGAGGTGTTCATGCCATGCATGACGCCGCACCCCTCAGGCAAATTCGGTGTGCGCTCACCTTGCAGATACGGCAAAAAGAGCAATCCCTCCGCACCCGGCGGCACGGATGCGATCTCGCGCTCCATGCGCGCATGATCCCAACCGAACATGTTGCGGAAAAGTTCTGTCGCCACCGTCACATTCATCGTGCAGAGCAGCGGCAACCAGCGGTCGTTGCTGTCGCAGAATGCCGCGATTTCACCCTCCGGATCGATAACCGGCGCGTCCGCACAGGCAAAAATCGTTCCGCTGGTGCCCAGACTGGCCGTGACGCCGCCCGGCTCAACGTTGCCGGTGCCGATGGCCGCCATCATGTTGTCACCGCCACCCGCGCTCACAACCACTTCCCCTAGCCCCCACGCCTGCGCCAGATCATTGCGGAGCATTCCGACCGGTTCGCGTGATGATCCGACGGACGGGAGTTTTTCCATCAGTGAAGAATCGATCGCCGTGCACACCGCGGATGACCACTGGCGTTTACGCACATCGAGCAGGGCGGTGCCGGAAGCATCGCCGTATTCCATGCGGAGTTTGCCGGTCAGTCGGAGGTTGAGAAAATCATGCGGCAATGCCACGTGCGACAAGCGGGCGAAGTTCTGCGACTCGTTTTGTTTGAGCCAGAGAATTTTCGGTGCGGTGAATCCGGGCAAAATGTCGTTGCCGATGAGGTTGATGACCGCCTCGCGGCCGCCAAGCTTTTGCCTCATTTCATCGCACTGCGGCGCGGTGGATGTGTCACACCAGAGCTTGGCAGCGCGAATGACTTGGTAATCGGCATCAAGTGGAACGAATCCGTGCTGCTGACCGGAAACACCAATTCCACGCACGTCTTTGCGGCGGGAACCGAGAGATTGCATGACTTCGGCGACCGTTTGTTCGAGCGCATCCCACCAGATCTGCGGATCTTGCTCGAGGTGGCCCGGCGCAAGCCCTTCGACCAAGCCGTATGCACGGCTGGCCGAGGCAAAGATCTGTCCATTCTCGCCGTCGAGGGCGACTGTTTTCAGGCTCTGCGTTCCGCAGTCGATGCCGAGCGTGATCACAGGAATTCGTTGACGATGTTTTCGAGGTATTCTTGGCCGCCGGAGGAAAGCACGGGCGCGGGCTGAGCCAGCGCGACTTTTTCCAATTCAGCAAGCGAGGCTTGGCCTTTTTCGATTTTCTGGCCGAGAGGCGAGTCCCACGTTGCGTAGCGATTTTTGACAAAATCGGCAATGCGTCCATCGGCACGAATGGCCGCGGCGATTTTGAGGCCGCGGGCAAAGGTGTCCATGCCGCCAATGTGCGCGTGGAAAAGGTCTTCGGGCGTGTGAGACTCGCGGCGACGTTTGGCATCGAAGTTGAGACCGCCCGCCTTGAACCCGCCCATGCCGAGAACCACGAGCATGACGTCCACCGCAAGATAGAGATCGGTCGGGAACTGGTCGGTGTCCCATCCGATCAACTCGTCGCCGCGGTTGGCGTCGATCGAACCGAGTTTGCCCGCAGCGGCAGCGACCGTGAGCTCATGCTTCATCGTGTGACCAGCCAGAGTGGCGTGGTTTGTTTCGATGTTGAGTTCGAAATGGTCCATCAACCCGTATTCGCGCAGGAAATTGAGGCACGCGGCCGAGTCGCTGTCGTATTGGTGTGTGGAAGGCTCGCGCGGTTTCGGCTCGATCCAGAATGGCCCCTTGAAACCGATCTTTTTCTTGTGGTCGACCGCCATATGGAGAAACGCGGCGAGATGGTCGAGTTCGCGTTTCATGTCCGTGTTCCAAAGCGTCGAGTAGCCTTCGCGTCCGCCCCAGAAGACGTAACCGCCGCCGCCCAATTCGTGGGTGACTTCGAGCGCCTTCTTCACCTGCGCCGCCGCGTGGGCATACACCGGCAAGCTCGGCGAAGTGGCCGCGCCTTGCGCAAACCGCGGATGCGCGAAAAGACACGCCGTGCCCCAAAGCAATTTCTTTCCGGTGCGCTTTTGCTCCTCGGCCAAAGTTCCAGCCACGGCGTCGAGAGCGGCATGAGATTCCGCGAGCGTATCCAACTCCGGTGCCACGTCGCGATCGTGGAAGCAGTAAAAATCAATACCCGTCTTTTCCAGAAACTCGAAAAACACACGGACGCGCTTCTGCGCATTGGCCACGGAATTCGAACCGTCATCCCACGACATGAGCGCGGTGCCGCCGCCGAACGGATCGGCGAGCTGGTTGCGCATCACATGCCAGTAAGCCGCGGCGAAGCGCAGGTGGTCGCGCATGGGCTTGCCCTCGACGAGTTCGTCGGGGTTGTAGCGCTTGAAAGCAAAGGGATTTTTCGACTTCGGTCCTTCGTAGGCGATTTTTGGGATTCCGGGAAAATATTCTTGGGACATAGAGAGGATTGGCTGTTTCAGTTGCTGGATGAATCGTGTTCTGTTTTGAAAAGCGCAACGCTGTCAGGCGATGCAGACTGCATATTGGTGCACAAAAAGCTGACTGACCTCAATCGGATTGATCGCTCAGTCGATCCCGTCAGTTAAACTATCACTGAGCGCCCCGTGCGGTCTGACGCAAAGCAACCATCCAAGATCTTTTGAATTTCCGCTCCGCGGGCAAAATCGGGGCACCCTGCTACGCCGGTTCGGATCGCTGCAATGAAACGTTCATAAATATGCGGCGTCGGCGCGGCGCGTAATGTTCTCCATTTAGCCTGATTGATGTCACTCCCCGCGCACACTTCAAAAGTGTCCCTGCTGCGGTCGAGTTCGACACGCAACGCGCCTTTCGTTCCGCTGATTTCGAGGAGCAAGGAGTTGAGATGCCCCGTGGCCCAGCGCGTGGCGTGGATCACACCCAGGGCGCCGTTGGCAAACTCCACCTGCATCAAAGCTGAATCGTTGGCATCAAGCACATATTTGCCGATCCGGCGGCCCTTGAGCTTGACGAATGTTTTCAGCCGCGCATGGACCGATTTGACTGGACCAACGGGATAGGTTGCAAAATCCAAAATATGAACACCGACGTCGCCAAGGACGCCGCGGCTTCCATGCTTGGAGGACAGGCGCCAGAGCCACGTCGGGTTGGTTTTCC
>JBILDG010000243.1:0-3341 GCA_044352715.1 Chthoniobacterales bacterium
CTCACCTGCCAGCCTCAGCAGAAGTATCCGCAGTCCGGCCACCCGAGGGATTTCGATTTCCAATGGACCCGCGGCCGGAAGCTCCCCGACTTCGCCCTCGTGCTCATCGTCGCGGGTGCCGGCGAATGGGAGGACGTGCCCGGCGAGCGGCGGAAGGTCGCCGCGGGTGACGCACTTTTTTTGGTGCCCGGCGGATGGCACCGCTACCGCCCCGCCTCCACCACGGGTTGGACCGAGAAGTGGGTCTGCCTGCAGGGCGCGTCCCTGCACGGCTTGGCTGCGGCGGGACTTTTGCCCGACCGCTGCCTTCATCTGCCCCTCGGCATCCGGCGCGGCATGGAAGCGCGACTCGACCGGTTGTTGCGCGACGTGGCCGCCAAGCCCGGCACCAATTTGCCCTCGTGGGGACTACGCGCCCTCACCGTCATGCTCGAATGCTTCGAACCCGAGAAAATACAGGACGGACCCGCCGCGCGCCCGGACACGGCAACCGAAGCCGCCTCCGCTTTCATCCGCGACAATGCCCACCGCCCGATCGGGGTGCGGGATGTCGCGGCGCAGTGCGGCCTCGAACGTCGCACCCTCGAACGTCACTTCCAACGCGCCGGACTTCCCCCGGTCGGACGCTCCATTATTCTCCAACGCATCACCCGAGCGGAAATGCTCCTCGCCGAGACCAACATGCAAGTCAAAGAAATCGCCTACGCCTGTGGCTTCGGCAGTCCGCAGCGTATGATCTATGACTTTCGCCGCATCCGCGGAACCACCCCTGGACGGATCAAAGCGCGCAAAACGGATTGACACTGCGAAGACCGAACGCAAGCATCTCGTTAAGAAATTACGACAGCCTGTCCCGAACATGTCCCGCATCACTGGAATCTACTGCCCGAACATTGTCCCTTTCCGCCATGACGGATCGATCAACGAAGACGAACTCCGCAAAATCGTCTCCTGGTTGATCGACAAAGGGATCAGCGGACTTTACCCCAACGGCAGCACCGGGGAGTTCGCACGGTTGAGCTTCGAGGAACGTCTGCGCGTGGTCGAAATTGTCGCCGCGGAAAACCAAGGCCGCGTCCCAATTCTGGCCGGGGCAGCGGAAAACAGCATCGACCTCGTCATCCAAGCCGCCCGCCGCTACGCCGACATCGGCATCCGCGCCATTTCGTTGACCGGACCGTATTTTTTCAAAGTCTCGCCCGACGGCGTCGAAGCCTACTTCCGAGAAGTTTCCCGCCGCTGCCCGCTCGACATTGTCCTCTACAACATCCCGCAGTTTGCCAATGAGATTCCCGTCGAAGTCATCCGCCGTCTGGCGGCCGACTGCCCGAATATTGTCGGCACGAAGGACAGCAGCCGCGACATGCCCCGTTTTTTGCACACGCTCAACGTCATGCGGCAGACTCGCGAGGACTTCTCCATCCTCGTCGGCTGCGAGGAGATCCTCTACCCCACCCTCATGATGGGTGGCGACGGCGGCACGCTGGCCAGTTCGGGTGTGATCCCCGAGCCCATCCTGAAAATTTACCAAGACTTCCAAGCCGGGCGTTTCGATGAATGTCGCCGCGTGCAGTTCAAAGTCCTCGAATTGATCGAAGCCATGCTGCGGGCCGGCAATTTTCCCGAGGGTTTCCGCGCCGGTGCCGCCCTGCGCGGCTTCCAGCCCGGCCCCTCCCGCCAGCCGGCCAGCGAGCGCGAGAAACAGTTTCTCGGCGAGATGCAGGCCCGCATGGCCTGCCTGCTGGCCGAGTGCGGGTTCGCCGAAGCCGCCGCGCAATGCCGTCGCGGCGCCGGCACCGATGTCTCGGCCATGCTCGAGCGCCTGCGCCGACGGTTGCCATGAATGCCTCCGCTCCCCTCGGACTGATCGAGCTGTCCTCGTGGAGCCTCCCCGCCCTCTTGGCCGACGGCGCCTGCCGCCAAGCTCCAGTGCACTTGCTCGGCATGGAAGCAACCGGAGGAGATTCCGTCATGGTCAAACTCTCTGGCGCCCAGTCAGCCCTCGAATCGGCCCTTGCATGGTGCCTCGAGGAAGCTCGGCGACTCGGCGTCGAAGCCACGACCACCATTTTGTCCCGCCCCGACCCCGCCATGGCCGGAATCCTGCACAGCGCCAATGCCATCCAACCCCTCTATCAACACCGTGAACAATTTCTTCCCACCGATTACCCAAACAAAACCATGAACAACAACCACCAATCCATCGGCATTCTCGAAACCGTCGGCCTCACCGCCTCGCTCGAAGCCGCCGACGCCATGCTCAAAGCCGCCAACGTCTCGCTGGTCGGCAAAGAAAAAATCGGCGCGGCCCACGTGACTATCGTGATCCGCGGTGAGGTTGCCGCCGTCAAAGCCTCGATTCAAGCGGGCGAACAAGCCGCCGCCCCCTTGGGCAAAGTCGTCGCGGCCCACGTCATCGCCCGACCGCATCCGGACTTTCTCGCCCTGCTTCCTTCCTGAGTTGTCTGGACCATGAAACTCTCCTGCGCCGATTTCACCTTCCCCCTGCTTCCACACGAGGACGCGCTCGCGCTCATCCGTCTTCTGGGCCTGGAGGGTGTTGACCTCGGCATCTTTTCCGGACGCTCCCATGTGACACCGGAAAGCATCCTTGCCGATATTCCCGCGTCCGCGCGTCGCATGAAAGAATCCCTCGACCGCCACGGGCTGGCGGCTGCCGACGTCTTCCTGCAAACCGGCCCCGAGCCGCCGATCCACGCGGCCAATGACCCCGAGGAACGCGTTCGCTCTGCCAACCGCGAGATGTTCCGCGGCATTCTGGACTTTGCCGTCAGCATAGGCGCCACCCATCTCACCGGGTTGCCGGGCATTTGGCACCAAGGCGTTGACCAAAGCGCAGACTGGAAACTGGCCGCCGAGGAAGCCCGCTGGCGAAAAGCCCAAGCCGCCGAGGCTGGCGTTGAATATGCCGTGGAACCCCACGTCGGCTCACTGACCCCCGACCCGCAATCCGCCTTGCGCTTCGCGCAAGAAACCGGCGTCACCCTCACGCTGGACTACGGACATTTTGTTTATCAGGACATGGCGCCGGACTCCGCCGACATTCTCCTGCCGCACACCTCGCACTTCCACGCCCGCGGCGGAGCCAAAGGGCAATTGCAAAGCACGATGAAAGACAACGTCATCGACTTCGCCGCCATCCGCGATGCCCTGGCCCAACTTGGCTACCAAGGGTGGATGTGCCTCGAATACGTCTGGATCGACTGGGAAGGCTGCAACCGCACCGACAACATCTCCGAAACCATCATCCTGCGCGACTTCCTCCGCAAACTCTGACCAACTCCCGGCAAATTACCGCACCCGCGCTGCCGGAGAACAAA
>JBILDG010000244.1:0-3340 GCA_044352715.1 Chthoniobacterales bacterium
TCGGATGCTGGCTGAGAGCATCGGAAAATGTGCTGCCGCCCTGCACAGTGTCGGCCAACTTGCTGATCGTCTTGCGCAGCACAGGATCCGGTTCCTGCTTGCCCAATACGGTCAATCCACGCAGCAAAGGCAGTCCGGAATCGATCAGCGTGGCCAACTGCCTCGTGAAAATCATCAACGTCTTGGGCTTGATGGTCTTTTTCTCGAGGAAGGGTATGTTGAGATTGATTTCCTTTTTGAGTCCCCCCCCCTTGGCCGCAGCGGGCGCTTTCCCCGCTTTGGATTTGCCAGTCAACTTAGCCGCTTTGTTTCCCTCGACTACGCTAGTCGGAAAATAACCTTGTTGGCGTAATATCTGGATAGCTTCCTGCTCGTTACCGGCATCAATGGTGTCGCTGACTTGTTGCCCGCGAGCGTCCAACGCGGTGTAGGTAAATTTGGGCATGTGAGGAGGGTTAATTCGGACTAATAGTCTGGTGGTGAAGGATCTCCAAGACGAAAAAAGCTCCTCTTACCTGCGAAGAAATGGATTTGTTGCTTTTTCAACCCCAATCGTGGTCGATGGCCCGTGGCCTGGAAGCACGACTGTTTGATCAGGCAGCGGCATGACCTTGGAGCGGATCCCCTGCAACAGCAACTCGCCATTGCCACCCGGCAAATCCCAACGGCCAATACCACCTCGGAAAAGCACATCGCCACCTATCAACAGACCTTCCTCCGGCAGATGAAAACATAAGCTGCCCGGACAATGCCCCGGAACGTCAAGAACATCCACTCCCAGACCAAGCAAGTTCTGGCCCCTCCCCTCATGCAGAATCATGTCGGGCTGGACGACCTCGACGCGCAGAGGAAAACCGTGTCGCTCGAAAAAGTCTTCCTCGGAAACCATGGGCACGGTGTCGGCATGGCACACGACAGAACAGCCATGGCGCCGCTTGATAGCGGCAGCATCTGCCACGTGATCCCAGTGACCATGGGTGAGAACCAACAGTCCGATTTTTTCGTCGGCAAAATGACGGTCGCACCCCTCCGGAGCGTCGAAAAGAATCAACCCTTCCGGCGCCTCGACCAGAAAGCAATTCGTCTCGTAGGCGCCACCAGTAAAAGTTTTGAACTTAAGCATGGAAAAGCTGTCGAATTTACGTTGCTCATTTTCCTTGCGCAACCCGCCAGACAGGGCGACCAGTTAATCCTTAACGCATGAACATCTTCCCGAAACTCGCGGCATCAGCACTCGCGTTCCTTGTTTTAACGAATTTAGGCGCAGCTTCCACAGAGGATAAGTCCGCAACCAAAATGGGTGAGGTCACCTCGACCGTCGGCCGCATGCTCGAACAAGCGCACTACAATCGGCAACGGCTGAACGAGGAAGTCACGCCCGGGGTGACTCAAGCGCGCAAAGCTCTCGATCGGTATCTTGAACTTCTTGATTATAACCGCCTTTTCTTCACCCAGCAGGACATTGACGAATTTGTCGGAAAATACGGCGACTCGATTCAAGACGATATTCTCCTCGGCAACTTGAAGCCCGCCTATGAAATCTACGACCGGTTCATCTCCCGCGTCGAAGCCAGAACAGCCAAAATCAACGAATTGCTGGAAAAGGATTTCGCTTTCGACAGCGATCGCTCTGCGCAGATCAACCGGGACAAGCAACCATGGCCGGCCGACGAGGCGAAGGCCGACCAGATTTGGGCCGATCGCATCGAAGCTGAACTGCTCCAAGCAGTTCTTGCCGAACGCTCCGTCGGAGAAGCCTCTATCAAGAAAAAACAGGAGAGCACTCAACCGAAAGCGGAGACCCAACCCGACAACGCCACGGCTGCCAGCACAGTCAAGCGAACGCCCAAGGAAACCATTCAGCGACGCTACGAACGCTTGCTCAAATCGCTCAAAGAAGAGACCCGCGAGGACCAAGCCAACACATTCCTCTCCGCCCTCGCCCAGAGCTACGATCCGCATTCGGAATACATGAGCCAACGCGCGTTGGACAATTTCAACATCCAGATGGGTCTGTCCCTCGTCGGCATCGGCGCCGTGCTCCGCAGTGATGACGGATACACGAAGATTGTCGAAATCGTCCCGGGTGGCCCCGCCGATCGCAACGGCAAGCTCAAGGTGAATGACAAGATCGTGGCTGTGGCACAGGGTGACAATGAATTCGAGGACATCGTGGATATGAAACTCGACCGTGTGGTGGAGAAGATCCGCGGGAAAAAAGGCACGACTGTCCGGCTGCAAATCCAGCCCGCGGCATCCCCCGACCCGTCAAAACTCGATGTCGTCGGCATCGTTAGAGATGAGGTCAAAATCAAAGACCAAGAGGCGAAAGCTCAATTGATAGAATTGGACCAGAGCGGAGAAGATACCCGCATCGGCTGGATCACCTTGCCCAGTTTTTACGCATCCATGAATCAGAAAGGAATGCCTCCGCGTAGCACGACCAAAGACGTGGCGGCACTGCTGCAGCGTTTGAAAAGGGAGAACATCGAAGGGCTCGTCATCGATCTTCGTCGGGACAGCGGCGGATCACTCGACGAGGCCATTCGACTTACGGGGCTATTTATCCCCAAAGGCCCAGTCGTCCAAGCCAAGGATACCAACGGAAACATCAACGCCATGAACGATCCTGACCCCGGTGTAATGTGGGAAGGTCCGCTCATTGTCTTGATGAATCGCCTGAGCGCCTCTGCCAGCGAAATTTTTGCTGCGGCCCTGCAGGACTACGGTCGCGCTGTCATCGTTGGCGACGAACAAAGTTTCGGCAAAGGCACGGTGCAGACTCTCCTCGAGGTGGATCGCTTCATGCCTCTCTTTGCCTCCTCCGGAAAATCCGGAGCCGTGAAGCTTACTATCCAGAAGTTTTACCGCATCAAAGGCGGCTCCACCCAATTGCAAGGAGTCGCTTCGGATATCATTCTTCCGTCGCTGACCGATCATCACAATGTCGGCGAAGGTTCGTTGAAAAATCCCCTGGAGTACGACGAGGTTCCAACCCGCAGCTTCACCCCCGCAGGAAATATCGGGACCTACCTCGCCCGCTTGCAAGCGGCCAGCGAGGCCCGTGTTGCCTCCAATCCAGAGTTTGCTTACATCATCGAGGACCGTGAGCGCCTGCGCAAACGACTCGACGAAAATACCGTCAGTCTCAACAAAAATGCCCGTCTGGCTGAAATTGAGGACGACAAAGCAAGGCGCCAAGCCCGCATTGCAGCCCGCAAGCAAAACGACAAAAATGTGGCTACGGCCCGCGAGGTCACGCTCGATACAGTCAACGCTCCCGAGTTGCAAAAAGTATCCCTCAACAAGCCGCCCAAGCGCTCCTATGAAGAATTGGATG
>JBILDG010000245.1:0-3327 GCA_044352715.1 Chthoniobacterales bacterium
CTGAGGGCGAATAACGATGTTCAAAAGTGCCGCGCCAGTGCGGCAAGGGTGCGCTCCATCGGTAGCCCCACCACGTTTGATCTGCTACCTTCGACCGACTCGACGATCAAATCTCCGTGTTCCTGCAGCGCGTAGGCTCCCGCTTTGTCGAGCACATCGACGCGGGCGAGATATTCCCTGATCGTCTCCGGACCAAATTGCCGGAAGCGAACCCTGGTGACCTCGACAAACTCGACCTGCACCAGCGGGTCCAAGCGGACCAGATGCACGCCCGTCGCGACTTCATGCACACGGCCGGACAACTCGTTAAGCATCTCCCGCGCGTCGTTCAGGTTACCGGGTTTGCCCAGGGCACGACCACCGAGCCAGACGAGGGTGTCAGCACCCAGAACGATTTTTTCGGGTTGGGTGGCGGCGACCTCAAGTGCTTTGGCTCGTGCGTTGGCCAGCACCATATTCCCCATGCCGAGCGAGGGATCGTGCAGTTCCTCCGTCACGGCAGGAACGGTGGTGAAATCAATGCCGGCTTCGGCCAACAACGCCTGGCGTCGAGGCGACGACGAGGCGAGAACAATCGGGGGGGCGCTCAATAGAACTCACCATCCTCGGCAAAGCCGTGGTCGTGACGGATGGTTTCGAGCCGGCGACGGGTGCGGCGGCCCTCGCCGAGTTCACGGTTCACGCGCACGCCTGCTCCGATAAGCAGCGGGATGGTGGCGGCGAGTCCGCCGACCAAGGCGATCAAACCGAGGCGTTGACGGGCGTTGTTGCCGAGGCGGTCGGCCACGAGCAAGCCGGCTCCGATGCCCACGGCCATTTCGGCAGCGGCGGCCACGGAGGTGGCCGAGAGGTTTTGGGAAAATTTATCAAGCAGGGTTGCCATAACGAGACACCGATACCGCAGGGGTAGCCGCGATGCAATCGCAACCAGTCAGCCGTCCTCGATTTTTTCTCCGGTGCGTGATTGCGCTTCGACCGGCAAAATCGTCACATGGGCCATATGCAGTCCGACCTTTATGTCCTGATTCTTGCCGGCGGCAGTGGGGAACGCTTTTGGCCCTACAGCCGTCGCGCCCGACCCAAGCAGCTTCTCCAACTTTTCTCCGAGCGCACCATGCTCGAGGAAACGATTGTCCGGCTTGGCGATGCCGTTCCGCCCGAGCGTGTTCTCGTTCTGACCAACCGCGAGCAGGAATCCGCCGTGCGCGCCGTTTGCACGATGCTGCCACCCGAAAACATTGTCGCTGAACCGGCCAAGCGGGACACTGCGCCGGCCGTCGCTCTCGGGGTTGGTCTTGTTTATCGCCGCGATCCCCAGGCGGTGATGGCCGTGTTGCCGGCCGATCATCTGATCAAAGACGCCGCGGCTTTCCGGCGTGACCTGTTATCCGGCGCGCGGTTTGCCCGGGAGTCGGGGGCTTTGATGACCATCGGGATCAAGCCCACTTGGGCGTGTCCGGGCTTCGGCTACATCGAACAGGGTGCGCGGGTCAGCGCAATCGATCCGCCCGTTTACGAGGTGAGACGCTTCCGCGAGAAGCCCGCCGCCGCGACGGCGGAGACATTTCTCCAGCGGGGAAACTTCCGTTGGAACGCCGGCATGTTCATCTGGTCAGTCCCGGCAATCATGGGAGAATTGGCGAGGCAGGCACCGGAGTTGGCCGCTTTTGTCGAAAAAATGCGTGATGCCGGAGATCTTAAAGCATACCTCGACGCGAGCTTCCCGCAGCTCCCCAAAATTTCCGTCGATTACGCAATCATGGAAAAAGCCGCCCGCGTGCTCGAGCTTGAAGCGAGCTTCGATTGGGATGATGTCGGCAGCTGGATTGCGGTGGCCAAATATCTCGGACAGCACGAGGGCGACAATGCGTCCAATGGATCGCTGACCACGCAGGACGCCGCCCGCAATATCGTCTTTTCCAGCGGCAAAAAACATATTGCCCTGTCCGGAGTGCAGGATCTGATCGTCATCGACACCGGTGATGCCTTGCTCGTTTGTCATCGCAACGAGGCCGAGAACATCAAAAACCTCGTGTCTCGTGTGCCGGAGGAGTTGCAATGAGCCGCGTGATGGCTGTCGATCTCGGTGCGGCGCGCACCGGCGTGGCGGTGAGTGATGAACTCGGCATGCTGGCCCAGCCTTGGAAAACAGTGCCCGGCGGTGATGCTTCCCTCGAAGCGGTGGTTTCGGCCGTGGAGGAATTGAAGCCCGTCCGCGTGCTCATCGGCCTGCCGCGGAATATGGATGGAACTTACGGCCCCGCGGCCGAAATTGCCCGGACGTTCGCCGAGAATTTGCGTTCCCGCATTGCCTGTCCGGTGGACTTGTGGGACGAGCGATTAACGACAGTGGCGGCGCAGCGTGCCCTGCGGGAAAGCGGTCGGAAGGCCCGCGACCAGCGCGGTGTGGTGGATCAGGTGGCCGCGCAGATATTGCTGCAAAGCTGGCTCGACCGGATGCCATGCGACTTAAGCTGACACTTGCTTACGACGGAGCCTGTTTTCGCGGCTGGCAAAGCCAGCCCGGGGGTAGGGCTGTGCAGGATGTATTGCAGGACGCGCTCACGAAGTTGAATGGCGGGCGGAAGGTGTCCGTGCATGGTTCCGGGCGCACCGATGCCGGTGTGCATGCTCTCGGTCAAGTGGCCCATGCCGACGTTCCCGACCACCGCGGCCCGGCACAATACTGGCAGCGCACACTCAATGCCACGTTGCCACCGGGCGTGCGGGTGATGCGCTGCGTTCGCGCCGCTGCGGATTTTCACGCCCGCTACTCGGCAAGGGGCAAGACGTATGAATATATTTTGTGGGCCGGGCCGGTGTTGCCGCCCCATCAAGTCGGGCGTTGCTGGCATGTGTACCCGCCACCCGATCCGGCCGTGCTACGTCAAACGGCCAGCTTGCTGGTTGGTCGGCATGACTTCAGCGGTTTCGCGGCGAATCGCGGCGCGCCGGTCAGTGACACGCGACGCCATCTCCGCAAAATCACGGTGTCGCCACGCGGCAACATGATTCGCCTGCGCTTCGAGGGCGATGGGTTCCTCTACAGAATGGTACGGATGCTGGTGGCAGCGATGGTGCGTGTCGCCCAGGGAAAAGCTTCGCTGGTGTCTTTGCGGGCGCGTCTCGAGGGTCATGCATCCGACCTGCCGCGCGGCGTGGCACCGCCGGACGGGCTTTCTCTGCTCCGCGTGACCTATACGCGCGGTTTGCAATCGGGTTGAAATATTTTGCCGCGGCCCTTTACTTTGACCCGGTGCGTCCCGCGCGTTTTTATCTCCTGCCTTTGTTGCTGCTCACTGCGCTGTTCGCCGGCCATGCGTTGAA
>JBILDG010000246.1:0-3317 GCA_044352715.1 Chthoniobacterales bacterium
CGTCTGGCGGCCCGGATGGTCGGGGGGTGCAGCGGAGAAATACGACACCATCCGGCGAAGACAACGGCGGCCAAGCCCAGCGAGCCGGCATGGATCAGATACGTTTCTTTGTTAAGAATCATGCCTGCGAAGCCGAGCACGGCAGCCCAGAGCCCGGAGAGATCACGATCCAGCCACAGGGCAATGACGCCCCACACAAAAATCATCGTGAATAAAGCGAACCAGGGTTCATGGATGGAATATCTCCCGTAAAACACCGCGGCCGGAGACACGGCATAGGCCGCCGCGGCCCAACGAGCGGTATTTCTTCCGAACCAACGACCGAACATGAAAAAAACGGAAACGGTCAACACGCTGGCGGCAACGGCCGGGAGTCGAAGCGCCCAGAGGTTGCGTCCCAGCAGCTCTTGGCCGACAAAGACAGTGTAAAAATGCCAAGGCCCGTGAAAATTATCCGGCGTATAAACAAAGGTTCCCGTCTCGCGCAACTGGTCGGCAAACCATCCGTTCACGCCCTCGTCGAAATGCGGAGCTTTGAGATCGAGAAAAAGCAGACGCAGCAAAGCGGCCAAGATCACAATGGCCAGGAGGTCGCATGGAAAGCGGCTGAGCTGAGGCATCGGCTGCATGGAGGCGCGTTAGCATGACACAATCGCACCGCGGTGAGGTGTCAATTGTCATTCCCGCTTTCCGGGAGGAGCGTCGCATCGGTGCGGCGGTGCGTGGAGTGTGCGATCTGGCAAAAAAATTTCCCCGCTTGGTTGATGTGATTGTCGTGGTGGAGCCCTCGGGCGACCGCACGGCGGAAGTGGCGCGGTCGGCGGCCGCTGGGGACCAAGTGGTGCGGGTGGTGGAGTGTGCCGTTCACCGCGGCAAGGGTTACGCCGTGCGCGCCGGGATGCTGGAGGCGCGCGGCGACATCGTGTTTTTCATGGATGCCGACTTGAGCGTGCCCTTGTCTTACGTTTCTCCGTTTGTGGATCACCTTGACGCAAATCCGCAGACCGACGCGGTCATCGGCGACCGGCGCCATGCGGGGAGCAGAATTACACGGCGCCAGCATCCATTGCGTGAAATGGCAGGTCGTGGGTTCAATCTGGTTGTTCGCGCGCTGGGATTGAGTCCAAGCAAAGACACGCAATGTGGCTTCAAGGCTTTCCGGCGTAAAGCGGCGCGGGATATTTTTGCGCGGACGCGGATCGACGGGTTTGCCTTCGACGCGGAGGTGTTGCTCATGGCCCGTCGGCTTGGACTGCGGGTGGATGACCTGCCGGTCGAGTGGATCAACGATGAGGAAACAAAGTTTCGTTTTTGGGCGGATGGCTGGCGGAGTCTTGCTGATCTCATGCGCTTGAGGATTGGGCGCGAGTGAACCGGTTATTTGCGCAGGCGCCACCATCCGGCCAGCAGGCTCCCGATGAGCGAGTGACACACGCTGGATAGCGCCGAGGGAACGGCGGCAAGCGGTTCTGCCGCGAAGCGGGTTTTGGCCAACACAGCACCCAAACCCGAGTTTTGCATGCCGACCTCGATGGAAATTGTCCGGGCGATCGTGCGATCGCAGCCCATTGACCGTGCCATGACGTAGCCGAGGGCAAATCCCCCACCGTGCAGCAATACAACCGCCGCGAGGAGCAACAACCCGTGCGACATGATGGCTGCCGCATTTTGCCCGATGATGCTGCCGACGATCAGGCTGATGACTAGGACCGATAATAACGGTCCTGCGGGTAAAAAGAATTCTGTCAAACGTGGCGTCTTGTGATGGAGGAACAGGCCGAGCAGGAGAGGAACGAGCACCACTTGGGAAGTGGTGAGGAAGATACCCCATGCATCCACCGGAACGTAGGCACCGGCTAACCATCCGGTCAGCAGCGGCGTCATGACCACTGCAGCAAAGGTGGAGCACATGGTCATCAGGACGGACAACGCGACATTGCCGCGCGCAAGGTAACAGACCACGTTAGAAGCTGTCCCACCGGGGCAGCTGGCGACTAGGATGACTCCCACGGCGAGCATGTCGGGCAAGGCCAGTGTTTTGGCAATGGCCCAGCCGAGCAGGGGCATAATGGTGTATTGGGCTATAAACCCGAGAGCAACGACCCGCGGCAAACGCAACACGGCAGCGAAATCCTCCACGCTGAGTGTGATCCCCATGGCCAGCATCACCAACGCCAGGCCACTGACGATCCATGGACCGCTGAACCAAGTGAACAGCGGTGGTTGCCATAATGCCAGCAGGGCCGCTCCCAGCACCCATACGGGAAACCAATTCGCGGAGGCTAAGATTTGGTGTCGCATCGGGTTGCGAAGTTCGCCAGTTTCCGTGCTGGTTTGACAATGATAAAGCGTCCGCTTTACTTGAAAACAACGGCCATGAAGCTGACATATTACGGACATTCCTGTTTCGGGGTGCAGGTGAACGGCACCAACGTGTTATTCGATCCATTTATCACGCCGAATCCGAAGGCTTCGGCCATTGATGTCAAAAAAATCCCCGCCGACTACATTCTTGTCTCGCACGGACATTTCGACCACGTGGCCGACGCTGTGGAGATCGCCAAACGAACCGGCGCAACCGTCATTTCCAACTACGAGATTGTTGATTGGTTCGGCCAACAGGGCGTGGCAAAAGCGCATCCTCTCAATCTCGGCGGGGCCCGCGAGTTCCCTTTCGGGCGTGTGAAAATGGTGAACGCGGTCCATTCAAGTGTGTTGCCCGATGGAACCTATGGCGGCAACCCGGGTGGCTTCCTGGTCGAGACCAACGAGGGTCATTTTTATTACTCGGGCGATACCGCTCTCACGATGGACATGAAACTTGTCGGGGACAGCGCTTCCTTGAAGTTTGCCGTTTTGTGCGTCGGTGACAACTTCACCATGGGACCCGGAGATGCAGCGCGTGCTGCGGCGTTCCTCGAGGTCAATGAGGCTGTTGGCGTGCATTTTGACACCTTTCCGCCGATCGAGATTGATCACAACGATGCCATCCGCTCATTTGCCGATCGAGGCATCAACCTTCGCCTGCCCAAAATCGGACAGACGATGGATTTTTGAGTCCGCCGAAGCGGCTTTTGCGGTCTGGACGAGGTAAACGGTCGCGGGTTATATGCGTAGGGTGATGACTCGTTTTGTTGCCGGAATCTCGATCTGTGTTGTTTTTTGTTCAGCGGCTTGGGCGCAGGATGCTCCGACAATCACAGTGCGCAAGGGTGACCGTGTGTCTTTGGCCGTAGCGCCAATCGGCGGGCCGGCCGGCCCTGCAGTGACGAGGATTTTGCAAAACGACCTTGATCTCTCGGGCTGGTTTCAAATGG
>JBILDG010000247.1:0-3287 GCA_044352715.1 Chthoniobacterales bacterium
TCATGCTGAGGATTCATTGACTCCATCTTCGAATGCCGGAGCAACGATGCATGCCTATGGGGCCAAGGCACTTTATCGTGCTTTCGGAACCGACCGTGGCGGAGAGCCGCCCATAACGCCGTCGGGTCACCGTCGCAGTATCATGCAGGAGGCCCAAGCTCGCGGCGTGGCAGTAGGTGTTGTCAATAGCGGCAGCGTTGTGGAACCGGGGACGGCCTGTTTTCTGGCCAGTGTGGATGGGCGTGAGAACGCGGAACAAATTGTTGCGCAGTTGGTTTCCTCGGGCGCTGATGTGATTCTTGCCGGCGGTGAGGAGTGGTATCTGCAAGAGGGCGTGCATGGAAGGCACGGGCCGGGAAAACGCAAGGACGGTCGCAACTTGATCGAAGAAGCAACGGCTGCAGGATATCACGTTGTTTACACGCGACAGGATTTATCCTCTTTGCCCGATGACGTCGGCAAAGTTCTGGGAGTTTTTGCGCTGCAACACACATTCAATGACGAAGCGGAGGAGATTCTTAGGGAGAAAGGTTTGCCTACCTACGACCCAGCTGCTCCTACGATTGCCGAAATGACATCGGCTGCGCTCAGGTTTCTCGCCGGGCGTCGATTTTTACTCGTGGTCGAGGAAGAAGGGGCGGACAACTTCGGCAACTGCAACAATGCGACGGGACTGCTTGATGCTTTGCGGCGCGGTGACGAGGGGCTTGGTGTCGCGTTGGATTTTGTCGATAAGAACCCCGACACGCTTCTTGTAACATGCGCCGACAGCGAGGCCGGCAATCCGGACGTGATCGGTTTGCGCGGGGCAAAATATGAGGAAGAAATGCTGCGCTCCGGTCGTGATTTGAACGGAGCGCCGATCGATGGCGCCGAGAGCGAGTCCGATGACGGTGTAGCCAAACCTTTCACCAGCGCTCCGGACAAAACCGGCAGAAGTCTTGAATTTGTTGTCACGTGGGGATCGAGGCTCGACACGGCCGGTGCAATTCTCGTTCGTGCTGCGGGGATCAATGCGGACAAGGTGACCGGTTCCCTCGACAACACTGCGCTTTATCCGCTTTTTTACGAGACGCTGTTCGGTGAAAAGCCGGAGGCTGACTATGACTGATTTTGCGGAGGTGGTTTGTCCGACCTGCGGCGAAACATTCGCCGTGCCGCCGCCTGATGTTTCCGAAGTTCCCTGCCAGTGGGACTACGATTGCGAGATTTGTTGCGCGCCCATGAGTGTTTTTTTCTCGGTCGAAGATGGAGTTGTCTCAGCCGAGGCGCGCGGGTTAGGGGAATAAAAAAAACCGCGGCTTTGCGGGCCGCGGTTTTTGTGAAGGGGTTTCTTGTTTAAGCCACGTGTTGTGACTTGTTTTGGCAAGATGAGTTGATGGGCACATCGACCGGAGCGTCGCTGCGCGCGATCAGGTCGTTGGAAACGAGCCAGTTTTCGAACTCCTCGCCGCTGATGTCGGGAAGCATGTGATCATTGATGACAAGGCAGGGCGAGAGTTTCTGGCCGCTGAGTTGCTCCATCTCGGCGCGGAACTCGGGGTTTTTGAGGATATCCTTCTCTTCATAAGGAAGGTTGTATTTGGCCAAGATGGCGCGGACACCATTGCTCCAGCCGCAGGTGGTCTTGAGGTAGGCGGTGATTTTCGGTTTTTCCATAACTTGGTGAAATTGGGCGGGCGGCGGGTTTTGTCAACCGCGCCGCCCGCGTGAGTGTTGCTATTTCTTTTTGCCTTCGCCGGGGCGGTATTCGTCGAGTTCGGCGTTTTCGAAGGCTTGGGCGAGGCCGACCATCTCTTCACCGGAGCGCATGGAGTTGTCCATCGCTTCGGTTTCGCGGCGGAGGGCGTCATCGCTGTAATGGGCGGCTTTGATCGAGAGGCCGATGCGGCGTTCGACTTTGTCCACCTTGATGACGCGGGCTTCGACTTCATCGTCGACTTTGATGACGTCTTTGACTTTCGCCACGTGATCTTCACTGAGTTGTGAGATATGGACGAGGCCGTCGATGTCGTGCTCGAGGGCCACGAACGCGCCGAAGTTGGCCAGCTTGGTGACCTTGCCTTTGACGAGGTCGCCGATTTTGTAGAGTCGGTCGATTTCCTTCCAGGGATCTTCGTCGAGCTGTTTGACGCCGAGGGCGATACGCTGGTTGGCTTTGTCGATATCGATGACCACGGCTTCGATTTCGTCGCCTTTCTTGAGGACTTCGCTCGGATGGTTGATCTTGCGTGTCCAGCTGAGGTCGGAGACGTGCACCATGCCGTCGATGCCCTCCTCGAGTTCCACAAAGGCGCCGTAGGCGGTCATGTTGCGGACGGTGCCCTTAACCTGTTTGCCGATGATGTAGCGTTGCTCGATTTCGTCCCACGGGTTGGGTTCGAGCTGGCGGACGCCGAGGGAGATTTTTTGCTCCTCTTTGTTGACGCCGAGCACAACGGCTTCGACTTCCTGGCCGGCTGTGAGAACGTCCGACGGGCGTGTGATGCGTTTGGTCCAAGAAAGTTCGGACACGTGAATAAGGCCCTCGACCCCGGACTCGATTTCCACGAATGCCCCGTAAGGAACGAGGTTCGTGATCTTGCCTTTGACTTTGGTGCCGGTGGGGAAGCGTTCCTCGATTTTATCCCATGGGTTGTGCGTGGTTTGCTTGAGGCCGAGGGAGACGCGCTCCTTATCCTTGTTGATTTCGAGGACTTGCAGCGTGACCTCCTGTCCAACTTTGAGCAATTCGCTCGGGTGGGTGAGACGGCCCCACGTCATGTCGGTGATATGGAGCAACCCGTCCATGCCACCAAGGTCGATGAACGCCCCGAAGTCGGTGAGATTTTTCACCGAACCGGTGACCATCGAGCCCACTTCCGTGCTGTCCATGAACTGCTGGCGTTTCTCACTGCGCTCCTGCTCGATAAGTTCGCGGCGGCTGAGCACGACGTTTTTGCGGTCGTCGTTGAGTTTGACGATTTTGAAGTCGTAGGTATTACCGACGAATTGGTTGAGGTCCTTGGGCGGGATAATGTCGATTTGCGACGAGGGGAGAAACGCTTCGACCCCGATGTTGACGAGCAGGCCACCTTTGACCACGGCTTTGACGCGGCCTTTGATGATACCTTCGTTTTCGAAAACTTTGCTGATTTTGTCCCAGTTCTGCCGGTAGGCAGCTTTCTCTTTCGAGAGGATAACCATGCCTTCGTCATTCTCGAGACGGACGAGAAGCACCTCGACTTCATCGCCGACGGCGACTTCGGATGGGTCGTCGAATTCGGTGGCGGGAATGGTGCCTTCCG
>JBILDG010000036.1:0-10960 GCA_044352715.1 Chthoniobacterales bacterium
ATTATGACACCGAAGAGCCTGCTGCGTCATCCCCAGGCCGTCTCCACGCAGGATGATTTCATCAAGGGACGTTTCTACGCGATTTTGGCCGAGCCTCTGCCGAAAGACCCTTCCAAAGTCGAGCGCGTCATCCTTTGCTCCGGCAAGGTTTACTACGACCTGCTGGCCAAGCGCGAAGAGATGAAGGCGAAGAATGCCCTCATCGTCCGCGTCGAGCAGCTCTATCCGCTGCATACGGAAAAAATCAAACGCATCGTCAACGGCTGTCCGAATCTCAAACGCATCGTCTGGTGCCAGGAGGAACCGAAAAACATGGGCGCGTGGTCCTACATGGCCATGCGCCTGCGCGAACTCTTCGGGTGCAATGTCCACTATGCCGGACGTCCCGAGAGCCCGAGCCCGGCGGTCGGCGCCCTCGCCCTGCACCGCATCCAGCAGGCGGAACTCGTCAGCCAAGCCTTCGAAATCTAAATCAGCACATTCATGAGCACGGAAATCAAAGTTCCCGCCGTCGGCGAATCCATCTCTTCGGGGATCATCTCCATCTGGCACAAACAAGACGGTGAATACGTTCGCGCCGGCGAAAATCTTTTCACGCTGGACACCGACAAAGTTTCCACCGAAGTCGCCGCCCAAGCTTCCGGTCTCGTGCGCATCAGCGTGCCGGCCGACACCGAGGTGAAAATCGGCGAAGTTGTCGGTAAAATCGAGGAAGCTCCCGAACCCGCCGCCGCCCCGGTCGCGGCCCCCGCCGCTGCGCCGACTGCTCCGGTTCCCGCAGCAGAGCCTGCGGCACAGCCCGTCGCCGCCGCCCCTGTGCTCGCGGCCCCGACCGCCCCCGTGCAACTCGAGCCCGGCGAGCGCCGCGTCACCCGCAAGAAACTCTCCCCGCTGCGCAAAAAGATCTCCACCCAGTTGGTCGCCGCGCAACGCAACGCCGCCATCCTCACCACCTTCAACGAGTGCGATATGGCCGCCGTGATTAAGCTCCGGGCCGACGTGCAGGAGCCCTTCACTGCCAAATACGGCATCAAGCTCGGCTTCATGTCCTTCTTCATCAAAGCCGTCGTGGATGCCCTCAAGAGCGAGCCGCAGATCAACTCGCGCATCGATGGTGACGAACTCGTGCAGAATCATTTCTATGACATCGGTGTCGCCGTCGGCACCGAACGCGGGCTCATCGTTCCGGTCATCCGCGATGCCGACCGCAAGACCTTCGCCGAGCTGGAAAACGACCTCGCCTACTACGCCAAGAAGGCCCGCGACGGGGCCATCACCATCGAGGACCTGCAGGGCGGCGTCTTCACCATCTCCAACGGCGGCGTTTACGGCTCGCTCCTCAGCACCCCGATTCTCAATCCGCCCCAGAGCGGCATCCTCGGCATGCACAAAATCCAGGAGCGTCCTGTCGCCGTGGATGGGCAGGTTGTCATCCGTCCGATGATGTATATTGCCCTCAGCTACGACCACCGTGTCGTGGACGGCAAAGAGGCCGTGACCTTCCTCGTGAAGGTCAAAGAGGCCATTGAAAATCCGCTGCGGCTTTTCATCGGGGACGAAAAATGAAGGCAGCGGCCATCGGGCTGTTGTTCGTGGTGTTGGCCCTCGGCGCCCACGCCCAGACGGCGGATGATCCACTGGTCGCGCAGCGCCGGGTGGCCATGGTTCTCCGGCAAGTCAACGATCTCTACGAGGCCGGTGAATACCAGGCCGCCGCCGATCGTCTGGGGTCTTTGTCTCCCCAAGCGGCTGAGGAGCCGGCCGCCCTCAACATGCGCGGCGCTATCTACACCAAGCTCGAGCGTTACCGCGAGGCGCGGCAGATTTTTCTCAACATCCTCGAATCCGACCCCAACTTCTTCCCCGCCTACTTCAACCTTGGCGAAGTCCAATTCATCCAAGGCGATTATCCCGGTGCTCTGGAAACTTTCCGCGCTGTCGCCCGCCGCGAACCCCGCAACGAACTCGTCCGCTTCAAAATACTCGTCTGCCTGGTGCAACTCGGGAATGACGACGAGGCCCGCAACCTCGCCGCCTCGTTCATCCCGGCCGGCAGCACGCCCGCCTGGTATTACGCCCAAGCCGTCCTCGCCCGCCAAGCCGGCGACCAACGCCTGGCCGACAAACACCTCCGCGCCGCCCGCACCATCTACAGTCCCTCCGCCTGCAAACTTTTCGACGAAACGATCCAGTCGGTTAAGTCTTAGCATGCGGGTTTATTGCGACACATGGGATTGACCTTCGAATGGGATGAGAAAAAAGCGCGCTCCAACTCACCCGACGCGTCAAGACGGCCTGCTGATTCACGATTGGTTTGAGTGGCTGCGCGGCGCAGCCTTCGGAAACCGGACTCTGTCCGCACGAAAAACCGCCACCTGAACCCCTCCTTTCCTGTTGAATATTCTCTACATTGTCCGGACCTTCGCCCCGGTGGGCGGCATGGAGCGCTATGTCTTCGAAGTCGCCCGCGAAATGGTTGGGCGCGGACACCGTGTCACCGCGCTGTGTCGCACCGTCGATGACGCGCTTGCGGCAGACATCGGTGTCGAAGTCCTGAAGCTCCACCCCGCACCCGCCAAACGAGGTTGGCATGACCGCTATGTTTTCCGTGACGCGGTGACGGAATTTTTCGCCGACCCGGACAACCGGCAGCGTTTCGACGTCACGCACTCGCACGACAATACGATCGAACAGGACGTTTCCACCGAGCACGGACCCTGCACGGCTTACGGCCTTCGCTTGAAGCCTTGGAAATACCTCGATTTCAGCGCGCGCAAAAACCTCGCGATCGAGAAACAAAAATTTCACGGACACAACCTTAAGGCCCTCGTCTCCTGCGCGCAACGGGTGCAGGACATCGCCATGCGCGAATACCCGCACCTCCGCTCCAAAATCACCAAGGTCATCACGCCCGCTTACACGTATCTCCAGCCCGTGGCGAAAGACCCCGCCCGGCAACCTCGTGTGCTCGGCTTCATGGGCCGCGACTGGAAACGCAAAGGCCTGCCCAAAGCCCTCGAAATTTTCCGCCTTCTCCGCCGGCAGGATTCGCGATGGACCATGCTCATCGCCGGTTGCCCGGCTGATTCCCTGCCCGGACAACTTGTCCGTGCACTCCCGCCAGGGGCCACCTTGCTCGGACGCGCTGATGCCCAAGAATTTTTCGGCCAGATCGACGTCCTCGTCCACCCGGCCAAAGACGAACCTTTCGGCATGGTCATGTCCGAAGCCCTGGCCTGCGGTGTTCCCGTTGTTTTCTCCGACCAATGCGGCGCGGCCGACCATTTGCAGTCCCCCGGCCTCCGTGTATTGCCTGTCGGCGCTGCCGCCACCGACTGGGCCCGAGCCTGCGCTGACCTTGCCGTCCGTCCCTTTTCTCCACTTGCCACCCGCACTTGGGCCGACGTCGCCGCCGAGCATGAGGAGCTTTATTTGCAGCTGCGTTGATGATCAGGTGGGTTGCCCGGAAGTTGTCCGGTGAACTGCGGCAGCGGCGACCGGTTTCCTCCCGGCTTTGCGACCCAATCACGATGGGATCATTATATACGTATTCTGCATAGTCGCCCGCGGCGATTCCTTCCACGATCACCGCCCGGCAATCCAGATTTGATCGGGCTTGCCGGATGCTATGACACTATCGCACACCTGCGAGGGGACCCGGATCAACACCCAACACCCCGACGGTCTTGTGCATGGCACGATGTGCCGCACGGCCATCGAGGATCTGCCCGAGTGCATGGCCAACCATTACACGGTCGAGGCCGTCCAACTTGACGGAGGTGACTTCCATTGCCACTCCAATTTTGTTTCCAGCCCGGGCGCCGTCCTGAGCCACGAGACCATCGCCCGCCAGATTCATCTCACCGGCACAATGAAAGACGATTGGCTTGGTCTCGGTATTCCCGTTCGTATGCAGGGCTCGCGCTTCATGGGCGAGAAGGCCGATGATACGTGCTGTCCCGTGACTCTCCGCGGATCCAAATTCGAATGGTTCATCCAGCCCGGGTTCCAGCTTTTGGTCGTGCTGGCCGCCCGCCCCCGGGTCCTCGCCTTGGCCGGGCGAAGCCATGTGTCGCCGTCTATCATGAAGTCCATCGGTCCGGGCGCCCTCACGGCCGGCTTGCGCACAGATCCCCGCGTGGTGGCCGGTTCGCGGCGCGCCTTGCTTGGTCTGCTCCAGACGGCCCAACGCGGTGAATTGGAAGTGGACGCCGCCGCCTTCGAGTCGGCTGTCCTCGAGGAAATGATCACTGTGCTCGATTCATCGGATGGCGAAGTTCTCGGCATGATTCCAGCCTCCACCCTGGTGCGCCGGGCCCGGGAAGTTGTCGGTTCGTTGCCGAAAAAATTCAAAATCTCAGCTCTTTGCGCCGAGCTCAACGTCGGGCCGCGCACCCTCGGCAAAGCCTTCATCACGATCACCGGAGCCAGCCCTTACACCTATTTTCTGCGTCAGCGGCTCAACGCAGCCCGGACCGCCTTGCTTCAGGCCGAACCCGAACCGAACAAAGTCACCAGCATTGCCCTCGATTTGGGTTTCACCGAACTGGGACGCTTCTCCGTGCGCTACCGCTCGCTCTTCGGCGAAAGTCCTTCCCAAACATTGCGCCGGGCCGCGAGCAACGTTGTCTCCCTGCCGGCGGTGCTCAGTCCGGTCTGATCGCCGCGCCGCCTTGCCATGGTTTTGTTTGACCCTTCCACTGCCGGCCTCTTAGTTGGGGCGCGCATGCTTTTGTGGAAGCACAGTCTTTGTCTGTTGGCCGTGGTGCTCGGGTCACTGACCACCACGGCGCAAGAGGTCGCGCCCGGTCTCCAGTGGGATGAGACCACGATCAAACTGGAAACCGGCGGCACCGAGGCGAAGAATGTCACTTTCCGTTTCCGCAACACGTCCGACCGTCCCGTCACCATCCGGTCGATCAACACCTCATGTGGTTGCACGGTCGGTCAGCCCGATAAAAAAGTTTACGCTCCGGGCGAGAACGGTCTCTTGCCAGTCACGCACAAGCCCAAGCCCGGTCCCGGCGTGCGCGCCTATCGCATCAATGTGCAGACCGACGAGGGCGGCGGTCGCGAGCACATCCTCACGTTGCAAGTGGCCAACAATCCCCGCCTCACCCTGCAGCCGCGTGTCATAAACTGGGCCAAGGACGAACCGCGTGTCCCCAAAAACATCGAGGTCCTCCTCAAAACAGACGACCCGCTCCGCGTCACCGGTGCCCGCGCCGAACCCGATGTTCTCGATATCGCGGTCAATGCCGGACCCGTCCCGGGCAGTCAGACCCTCGTGGTCACCCCCAAGCCCGGACCTGGCGCCGTTCCCGGCCGCGTCCGCATCCAGCTCCTTACCGAGCCGCCACTCCCGCCGTCGATGGATACGCAGTTTTACGCCGTGTTGCGGTGAAAAAAGCAGCCGAGGTTATGGCCGACGCTTGAGCCACAGCAGCGCTCCGCACAACATCAGCAGCCCAAGATTGCGCAGCGTCGCCCCACCCGGCGTGCTCAGTGCGGCCAGCGCAGGATGCAACGCGCTCAGATCGATGCAGCCGCAGTCGATCGGCAGCTCGCGCCACCACGCTTGCGCGGTCAGCGCGGTGAACATGATCAGCACTGCTGCGGTCCATCCAAGTGTGACCGGCCACCACAGCCCCGCGAGAAGCCCGAGACCGAGCAGAATTTCCATCCATGGCAGCGTGTGCGCCACCGTGTTGGCGACCCAGTCGGGCAGCACGATCTGATACGAGTAGACCGTGGCCAACGTCTGCAGCGGTTGTCCGACCTTCGATAAACCCGCCGCCAGGAAGAGTCCGCCCAGCAGGATCCTGGTCGAGAGAATGGCCGCGCGTTTCATATCCGGTCTTCAGAAAACAAAATGCCGGCCACGGATGAAAGCGGATAAATCGGATCCAAAAAAGAAGCACCCCGAGCTTGTGCCGAAATGAAAAGTAGCAGTGGCGCCCCCGCCGCTTCTACCCTCACTGCGCTGCTACAGGTGGAACCCTTGCGCCTTCTCTGCTAATCTTTCTCTCCCGTCATGTTTTCCCGTCTTTCCGACAAGCTCCAGGATGTCTTCAAAGACCTCCGTGGGCATGGGCGCATCAGCGAGGCGAACATCAACGACGCGCTGCGCGAGGTCCGTCTGGCACTGCTCGAGGCCGATGTGCATTTCAAGGTCGCGAAGGATTTTGTCGCCCGCATCAAAGAAAAGGCCCTCGGGCAGGAGGTCTTGCGCAGCGTCACGCCCGGCCAGCAGATCGTCAAAATTTTCCATGATGAGTTGACCGCATTGCTCGGCGGCGATGCCGCCCCGCTGAATCTCGGCCCGCAAGTGCGCATTCTTGTCGTGGGCCTCAACGGCGCCGGCAAAACCACCACCTGCGCCAAACTCGCCGCGTTCTTGAAGAAGCAGGGCCGCACACCCGTGCTTGTCGCGTGCGATTTGCAGCGCCCCGCGGCGATCGAACAACTTGCGACCCTCGCCGGCCAGATCGGCGTGCCGGTTTTCCGTCCGGAGCCCGGACAAAAAGACGTCCTCCGGGCCGTGCGCGAGGGCATGGCTTGGGCCAAGACGCAGGGCGGCAATGTCGAAATCTACGACACGGCCGGACGCCAAGATCTCGAGGAATCGCTCATCGACGAGTTGCGCCAAGTCAAAGACCTCGTCCAGCCCGTCGAGAGCCTGCTCGTCTGCGATGCCGCCACCGGTCAGCAGGCCGTCGGCGTGGCCGAAAAATTCCACGGGGCCGTCGGCGTCACCGGCCTCATTCTCACCAAGCTCGACGGCGATGCGCGCGGCGGCGCGGCACTCTCCCTGCGCGAGGTGACCGGACAACCGGTCAAATTCGCCGGCACGGGTGAGAAGGTGGAAGCATTCGAGGTGTTTCACCCCGACCGTCTGGCCGGACGCATCCTCGGCATGGGCGATGTGGTGAGCCTGGTCGAAAAAGCCGCCGAGAATTTCGAGATCGAGGATGCCGCCCGGATGGAGCAGCGGCTGCGCAGTGCCCAGTTCGACCTCAACGACTTCCTCGAGCAGTTCAAAATGCTCCGTAAAATGGGCCCCTTGGAGAATCTGCTTGGCCTCCTGCCCGGCATGGATAAGCTCAAAAACCCCGGTGTTGATGAAAAACAGATGCGCCGGGTGGAGGCTATCGTCCTTTCCATGACGCCCGGCGAACGCAGCCGGCCCGATGTGCTCAACGCACGCCGGCGCCAACGCATCGCCCGCGGCAGCGGGACGACAGTCACCGAGGTGAACAACCTTTTGCTGAGATTTCAGGAGATGAAAAAACTCATGAAAAGCCCCGGCAAACTGAAAAAAATGATGGCAAGAGCAGGCTCGATGGGCATGCTCGGCCGCAACTAAAAGAACAAATATGGCAGTGGCAATCAGACTCCGCCGCGAAGGCAACCGCAACAGCCCCTACTACAAAGTGGTGGTGGCTGACAGCCGCAAACCTCGCGACGGCAAATTCATCGAAATTCTCGGCAACTACGACCCGAAGAAGGCCGGCACCAACTACACAATCGCCCTCGATCGCATTGATCACTGGGTCAAAAACGGCGCGCAGATGTCCGACACCGTGCGCAGTATTGTGAAAAAGGCCCGCGCCGCTGTCGCCAAAGCGGCCTGAGTCACCCGACGGTCATGGAGGAATTCCTCAACTTCGTCCTCCGCCGGCTCGCCGGTCATCCGGACGAGGTTTTCCTCTCGCACGCCGCGGTCGAGGGCAAGGATGTCTTCCAAGCCCGTCTCCGGCAGACCGATATGCCCCGCGTCATCGGCAAGCGGGGCCAGACCATCCAATCCATCCGCGGACTCCTCAATGCCGCGGCTGCCAAGCACGGCACCAAAGTGCAGCTCGTCCTGCCCGATTGATCCCATGGCCCACCGTTTTTTCCTTCTAACCCTTGCTGGCGCGGTCTGCCTCGCGGCGTCCTGCCAACGCATCCCGCCCTCGGTCAGCATTCCCGGCTACGACGAGAAAAAGACAGCCGAGGAGAAGATCGAAACCAAGCCCCTCGGTGCGTCCGAGAACCCGCCCGCCTTCTTTCCCGGGCAGGAAAGTCATTAATCGCTTCGCGCCATGAACCGGCGCCAATTCCTCAGCCGCGAGATCGGGAGCTTTGCCTGCGCCTTCCGCGGGATCGCCGCTCTGCTTAAAAGCGAGGTGCATGCCCGCTACCATCTCGCGGCCACCGTGGCCGTGATCGCTCTCGGTTGGTGGTTTGAAATCTCCGCCGGCGAATGGATCGCCATCGTGCTGTCAATCGGTCTCGTCTGGGTTGCCGAAGCCCTCAATACCGCCATCGAATATGTGGCCGACCTGGCCCACCCCGACGAGCACCCCGAGGTAAAAAAACTGAAAGACCTCGCCGCCGCCGCCGTCCTCTTCGCCTCGATTTCTGCGCTGGTGGTCGGTCTGATCGTGTTCCTCGGATAGCTGCGTCACCAGCGAAGGTTGCGCGCGTGCTTGCTTTTTACTTTTCTGCAAACGCGCATCGCTTCGCTTCCAGCTCCTCCCATCGGGCGTAGGCCGCACGGATTTTCGCCTCGAGCGTGGTCGATTCGGCCTCGATTTTCGGCAGGGCTCCGGGATTGGTTCGATAAAGTTCCGGGTCCTGCAACTGCGCGGCCAAGCGGACCTGCTCCGCCTCCCACCGCTCGATCTGTTCGGGCAGTTCTTCCAACTCCCGCCGCTCCCGGTTGAGAAACTTCTCCGCGCGGCCAGGGCGTTCCTTTTTCGAACTATCCGCTTTCGCGGGAGCGGGCGTGGCGGCGGAAGGCACGGCAGCGCCGCGGGCCGACCAACGCTGCCAATCGCTGTAGCCGCCATTGACCTCGGTGATCGTTCCATCGCCTTCGAAGACGATCAGGCTGGTCACGACCGCATCGAGGAAGGCGCGGTCGTGGGAAACCAGGAGCAACGTTTGATCCCAGCTGACCAACAACTCCTCGAGCAACTCCAGCGTCTCGGCATCGAGGTCATTCGTCGGCTCGTCGAGCACCAGCACATTGGCCGGTTGCAAAAACAGGCGGGCGAGGAGCAGGCGGTTGCGTTCGCCGCCCGAGAGCAACCGCGCCGGCATGCGCACACGGTCGGAGCGGAACAAGAAGTCCGCCAGATAGCTGTGGATGTTGCGGTCGCGTCCTTGAAAATGCACCGACTGAGAGACGCCCGCCACGTTCTCCGCCACCGTCTTGTCCAAATCGATCTGATCCCGCAGCTGATCCAAATACACCACCTGCAAATTGGTCCCCGTGGTCACGCTCCCTGCTTGCGGCGCAAGCTTCCCCAGCAGCAATTTGAGCAGCGTGGTTTTGCCGCACCCGTTTGGACCAAGAATCCCGATCTTGTCCCCGCGAAAAATCTCGGTGGAAAAATCCTGCACCAGCGGACCGGGCATGTCCGGATGCGCGAAGGTGATTCCCTCCGCCCGCAAAACCCGCTGACCCGACAGCGCGCCCGTCTGAATCTCGATTTTCGCCGTCCCCGAACGCTCGCGGCGGCGCGCCCGTTCGCGACGCAGTTCGAGCAAGGCCCGCACCCGGCCCTCGTTGCGCGTGCGGCGGGCTTTGACACCCTGACGCAACCACGCTTCCTCCTGCGCCAGCTTTTTGTCGAAAGCTTTCCACTGCACGGCCTCGGCTTCGAGCAGGTCGGATTTGCGCTGCAGAAAGGTGTCATAGTCGCAGGCCCAACCGAAAAGCCGTCCACGATCCAGTTCGACAATCCGGTTGGCCAGACGCCGGAGAAAGGTCCGGTCGTGCGTGACAAAGAGCAGGCTCATCGGATGCCGGAGCAAAAAATCCTCCAGCCAAAGGATGGAGTTCAGGTCCAGATGGTTGGTCGGTTCATCGAGCAGGAGCAAATCCGGTTGTCCGGCCAGCGCCCGGGCCAGCAACACGCGGCGTTTCAGTCCGCCGGAAAGCGAGCCGAACGCGGCCTCGGCGGGTAATTCCATTTCGGCCAGCAATTCCTCCAGCCGCACATCGATTTCCCAGTCCTCCTCGTGCCGGGTCGGCGAAATCCCGCCCCGCACGACGGAGAAAACCGTCCCTTCCACCCCTTGCGGAACCTCCTGATCCAAGCGCGTCATCACCGCGCCGGTGGCGCGAATGATCTCTCCCGCGCTGGCCCCCTCTTCCCCGGCAATGAGCCTCATCAGGCTGGTTTTGCCGCACCCGTTGCGACCGAGCAGCGCCACCCGCTCGCCCGGCTCGATCGAAAGGTCGGCCCCATCGAGGAGGTAATCCCGACCGTAATGGAGCGAGACGGATTTCAACTGCAACAAAGCCATGGGCGCGACACCCTGCCGCAAAAAAGCCCGGGCGCAACCCCAAAGTCGGCAGGATCGGGATTATCGGGTCGCCTCGGCGTGCGCCCCACGATAGATACGTAGGCATTATGTCTCACAAGACCTCCTTCCGCACGACCCAGCCCCAGATCGAGAATGATTGCGGTCGCAAGATCGCCATCAACCAGTCCAACTTTCCCATCCTCAAAGGCCTGGCCATCTACCGGCTCACTCTCAACCCCGGTGGCTTCCGCGAACCGCACTGGCACGCGAACGCCGACGAACTCACCTACTGCCTGAAGGGAAAAACCCTCGTCACCATTTTCGCCAGCGGCAACCAGCATTCGCAGTTCACGATTTCCGAGGGTGAGATGTTTTTCGCGCCCAGCGGATCGCTCCACTCCATCGAAAACATCGGCGACGAACCCGCCGAGTTCCTCATCACCTTTTCCCATGAAATGCCCGAAGATTTCGGCATTTCCGGATTCGCCGGATGTCTCGATCCGACCGTCCTGGCAAACACCTGGGGGCTTCCTGCGGCCGACATCTCCGGCGTCACCCGCTCGCCGATCGATATCCAAATCGGCCGCTCGCGGGCAGCGTCCGTCGTGACCGAGCAAGCTTCGTATCCCAATGCCCTGAAATTTCCCATCGAGTCGCG
>JBILDG010000248.1:0-3257 GCA_044352715.1 Chthoniobacterales bacterium
AATTCAAAACACCCGCGGACCAATGCCGGCAAATCCTTCTCGATCTGGAACACTCGCCCGGCGGCCCGGCCGAAGGTCGGTGGATCCAGCACGATAAGATCGAAAGTCTCCCCGCGTCTGGCTAATCGCGGCACAACCTTCGTTGCATCGTCGGCCAGAAATCGGTGGCAAACTGTTGGATCAAGACCGTTCTGCTCAAGATTTCGCCGCCCGGCAGCCAGAACACTTTTTGCCGCATCGACACTGCAAGTCTGCGCGCCGCTTGCCGCTGCGCAAACCGTGAAACTGCAGGTGTAAGAGAATAGATTGAGCATCCGCTGGGCACCTAATGTTGCCACCCAACGTCGATTCAGACGCTGGTCAAGGAACAAGCCTGACGAATAGCCAGCAGCCGGTTCAACGGCATACATGACCCCCCCCTCCCGAACCACGATCTCTCGCGGGTCTTCACCTGCGACAAGTCTCGCGGGTTTTTGATCGGCGGCTTTTTTGACAAGAGTGCGCTCAAGATATCCACGCGGCGCAAAAGCGTAGCGATCGGCAATTTCCGCACGCAAAAGGTCCACCCCCGGGGCTCGCTCGCCGCTCCACAAAATCCACTCCCCGAAGCGATCCAAATAACCATCCTTGCCAGTCGCCAATCGATGCACATCGGTATCTTGTTTGGCCAATGCCTCCCACTGGTCCGAGGAGATCCAATTCATGAGACGAGAAGATGCATCAGATGGTTTGCCGCGCCAACTCTCCGCTTGCATCCTTTCCGCTATGCCGCCGCGCCTCCGTTGCTTCTACCACCCCGACTTTTACCTCCAACTCCCCCAGGGTCACCCCTTCCCGATGGAAAAATTCCCTCAAGCGCAAGCTCTCCTCGTCGCCGAGAGAAGCCCGGTTGAAATTACCCCTGTCGCCCCTGCACCTCTACGCCAACTCCTTCGCGTCCACACTAGCGTTTACCTCCGAAAACTCACTCACGGCACTCTTGACGAGATGGAGGTCTACAAGCTCGGCCTGCCCTGGCACCCCCGCCTTCTCTATCGTTCGTCGCTGGAGACGGCCGCGACCATTGCCGCTTGCCATCACGCTCTTGCTCGCGGCATGGCTGCCAATCTCGCCGGAGGCACCCACCATGCCTTCCCCGATCGTGGCCTCGGCTACTGCGTGCTCAACGATGTGGGAGTTGCCATCCGCGACCTGCACGAAAGTAGCCCCTCCCTTCGCGTTCTGGTTGCCGACACCGATGCGCATCAAGGAAATGGCACCAACGCCATTTTTCGTGGTGACGACCGGGTCTTCACCTACTCAATCCACGGTGAGAGAAATTATCCCAGCACCAAAGAAGCTGGCTCGGCCGATGTCGGGTTGCCGCGGCAGGTTTCCGGCGACGCATACCTCGCAGCCTTGACCGGGACGTTTCCCCAAGCTTTGGACGAGTTCTCGCCAGATTTGGTCATTTGGATTTCCGGAGCCGATGTTCATAAGGAAGATCGCTTTGGACAGATGGAGTTGTCGACTGAACAAATGCAAGAACGTGACCGTCGCATGATTACTTGGTGCACCACTCGAGAGTTGCCTCTGGTTGTCCTATATGGTGGCGGATACCATCGGACAGCCGGAGTGACTGCTCGTTTGCATGCCAACACCATCCAACTGGCCGCCAAAGAATATCAGCAAACCGTTAGATGACATGATGGAGACATTTGAATTGGTTGTCGCCCATTACAACGAGGATCTTGCCTGGCTGAGGCGGGTTCCCCCGCAGTTTAGAGTCACCCTCTACCACAAAGGCGCACAGGCAGGCATCGGCACACGTTTGCCCAACGTTGGGCGCGAAGCGCATACATACTTGCATCACTTGGCCAAGCGCCTCGACGACTTGGCCGACGTCACTGTTTTTGTCCAAGGCCATCCTTTCGATCACGCCCCCGATTTGCATGCAAGGCTGCGTGAGTTGGTGAGCGGTGACAAAAAAATTGCCGATTTTTGGTGGTTAGGATTTGTCGCCGATACGGACGATGCGCGTGGTAGAAGACTGTTTGTGCCATGGACCAAAAACCCCGCGCACGAGGAATTGGATATGGAGACATTTCATCGCCGACTTTTCAGGGCTCCGGGTCCGTCCGAATACCGTTTTTTTGTCGGAGGTCAATTTACCCTGTCACGACAAGCGGCTAAAAGGCGAGCAACCACCTTCTATGAGATGGCAAAAGGGCTGGCGGCGAATTTTCCCATGGCACCTCACTGCTTTGAACGCTGCTGGGACCGGATATTCATGTCTGACGGAACAATAGGGCGCCTTCCCGACGGGCAAAAGACGGCTTACTTCAAACCTCTGCGGCGCCTTGCGCAGCCGACTGGAGCGCGGTAGTTTCCCACTCGTGATTGCCCGCAGAACACCCGAGAGTCACGATCCCATCACGTGGATTGGGAGATTGCCGGTTTACGTCACGACGCTGATTGTGGGGATTTATGTCGCGGCCATGATTGCACTCACATTGACCCTGGCCGCAGGTGGTGAAGCATTCGTTTCCAGATTTACAACCTTTTCAAGCGGGGCAGTGCTCGAGCAATTCGAAATCTGGCGTTGTTTATCCTACGCCCTCCCCGGTCAGCCCGATCCTTGGTTCATCGTCTCTCTGGTTGTACTCTACATTTTCGGACGGGATTTGGAGCAGTATCTGGGGCGCGGACGCTTTCTTCGGCTTTACTTTGGCTTTCTTTTGCTGGGTCCCGTGCTGTTGATGATCGGCACGCTCATCACTGGCCAGTCCTATGCACTCCAACAAAGCTGGGCCAATCTCGCTGTTTTTCTCGCTTTTGCATCGCTGTACCCGGGCGCACAATTGATTTTCCAGATACCCGCCAAAATCTTTGCATGGATTCTGCTTGGAGTTGCTGTGTTGCAACTGCTTGCGGGACGCAATTGGCCCGATCTTCTGGTTCTCGGTTCGACTTCGCTTCTTGCTTGGTATGGTGTTCGTGAACCACTCATGCCAATTGATCTCAAACGCTTACTCCCCATGCGCCGCCGACCGAACCTGCGTCTTCTCGGGGATGAGTCAACACATGAGACCGATCCTGCCGAAGTAATCGACCGGATTTTGGAAAAAATATCCCGCCGAGGACTCGCCAGCTTGTCCGTGAGCGAGCGAAAACAATTGGAGCACGCACGCGAAGCACTTCTCGCCAAAGATAAATAATGGAAACCCAACCTTCCGCCCAACAATCCCATGCTCTTGCATTGGAGGACCCCTGCTATG
>JBILDG010000249.1:0-3240 GCA_044352715.1 Chthoniobacterales bacterium
TGCCGCATCGTCAAAAACAACCAAGACTCGCTCGCGGGGAATTTTGTAAAAATCGGCCATCGTCCGGACAGCGACGCCGCTGAGATTCATGAACGTGGTCGGCTTGAGCAACCAAGCATCTTGCAAGCGCGAGACACGCCCCTCGAAGCGCTTCTCCTCTTGAAATGAACTACTCGAGGCAAGTGCATCGAGCGCCATCCATCCGATGTTGTGACGGCTCCTCTCGTAACGGTGACCCGGATTGCCGAGTCCGGCAACCAGCCAGAGATCAGAGGTGGACTCCACCGCCTTGGATCTAACCTTGCGTGGTTAGTCTTTCTTGGATGCTTCGCTCTCCTCGGGCTTTTTCTCGCGGAGAACTTCCGGTTCGGTGGGAGCGCCTTCCCCTGCGGGGGTCTCATCAGAAACCTTGGGCTCGGAAACGAGAAAGACTGTAACTTCACCGTCGGAAAGATATTTGACTCCGGCCAAAGCAGGCAGATCGCGCACATGCAGAGCATTGCCGAGATTCAGATTTGAAACATCGACACGAATGATCTCAGGAAGGTCTTTCGGCAAACACTCAACCTCGATGGAACGCAAGCTCTGCTCAAGCAGGCCACCGTAGTTCTTCACGCCGGTGGCTTCACCGAGTGGCTCGATCGGAATTTCCGCCACGAGGGCTTCGTTCATCGAAACGGCTTTGAAATCAACGTGCAAAACTGTCCGGTTCACCGGGTGGTGCTGAACCTCGTTGATCAAAGCGAGACGTATGGCCGATTTGCCATCTTTTTCGATTTCGAGGTTGACCAAAATGTTCTCACCAACGGCATGGGCGAGCAGTGTGTCAATCGCCCGACGCTCAACCTGCAGCGGCTCAGGTTCGTTGCCGCCGCCATAAAGAATCGCGGGCACCGCCTTGGCGGACTTCACTTTTTTCACGGCATTTCGTCCGAGGGCGACACGGTGCGTGACTTTCAAACTGACTTGATTCGACATAAGGGCGGAGAAGCTATGCGGATTTGCCGTTGATTTCAAACAAAGAAGTCACCGACTCATCCACGTGGATACGTTTGATCCCCTCCCCCAGCAGGCCGGCAACGGAGCAGACCTTGATCGAGCAGCCGTCCAGCTCCGGCACGGGAACACTGTTCGTGGTGACCAACTCCTTGATGGCCGAGCCTCTCAGACGTTCGCCAGCCAAGCTGGTAAGAACGGCGTGGGAAACCATCGCATAAACATCCTTGGCACCGGCTTCCCGGAGAATCCTCGCGGCACCGGCCAGTGTGCCGGCCGTCTCCGTGAGATCATCAACCAAAAGAACATTTTTGCCCTCAACTTCGCCGATGACGTGCTGGGCTTCGGTCTCAGTCGCGCTGATCCGGCGTTTCACGACAATAGCGAGGCCTGACTTGAGGACCTGCGAGTAGGCAGAGGCCATCTTCACGCCGCCAACATCGGGAGAAACAACGACAAGGTCGGTCAGATTTTTTTCACGGATGTATTTCAACAGAACAGGCAGCGCGTATAGGTGATCGACAGGTATGTCAAAAAAACCCTGCAACTGCTGGGCGTGGAGATCCATCGTGAGCACCCTGTTCACCCCGGAAGCCACGAGAAGATTGGCCACAAGCTTTGCCGTGATGGGGACACGCGGCTGGTCTTTGCGGTCCTGACGGGCGTAACCGAAAAATGGTATGACGGCCGTAATGCGTGCGGCGCTGGCTCGACGGGCTGCATCGACAAGGATAAGCAGCTCCATCAAATTCTGGTTCGTCGGCGGGCACGTCGGTTGGATGATGAAGACATCGCGACCGCGGATGTTTTCGTTGATTTTAACGAATGTTTCGCCGTCGGGAAAGGAGCTGACGGTCGCGTCTCCGAGAGGGACACCGATGTAATCGGCAATTTCTTGCGCGAGCTGCCGGTGCGCCGTTCCGGTGAGAAGTCTCATTTCAGGTGTGCCGCGTAACATGGGCGTACAGATTTCCCGATTGTGGGGCCGTCTTGCAATTGCAAAAACCATGTTGCTCGTAAACTATGGGCAATTATGGGAGCTTTGATCGATATTTTGCCCGATCCCGCCGAAGTGGTGGCCGCAACCGGGTTGCCCCTCTCGCCTAACGTTTTGGCTTTTGCGCGCTCGCTGGCCCCGGTGGATAGTACACGACTTGAGGATATGGCCCGACGCTCACGGGCTTTGACGAGACAGCACTTCGGCCGAGCCATGCGACTGTTTGCCCCGCTGTATTTATCAAACGAGTGTATCAACAGTTGCGCCTATTGCGGTTTTTCGCGGGAGAATGCCATCCTTCGGGTCACCCTGGAGGCTGAGCAAGTGCGTGCCGAAGCCCGGCATCTGGCGGCTCAAGGCTTCCGGAACATTCTTCTGGTCGCCGGCGAACATCCCAAGTTTGTCTCCAACGGTTATCTTGAGGAAATCCTCCATGTTCTCTCGCCGGAAGTTCCCTCCCTCGCGCTCGAGGTCGCACCGATGGAAATATCCGACTACATTCCTCTCGTTCGGGCTGGCGCAGAAGGTTTGGTCGTTTACCAAGAAACTTACCATCGGCCGACCTATACCGAACTGCACACATCCGGGCCCAAAAAAAATTATGATTGGCGGTTGGCCTGCCCCGAAAGAGGTCACGCCGCCGGGTTCCGCCGCATCGGCATTGGCGTGCTTTTCGGATTGTGGGATTGGCGCGAGGAGGCCATTGCTCTGGCGGCTCACCTCGATCACCTCCTGCGCACCTGCTGGAAAGCGCACTTGACCGTGAGCTTTCCGCGGTTGCGTCCAGCCGCCGGAGGCTTTCAACCACGGTATCCGCTGAGCGATCGCGATTTTATTCAATTGTTATGCGCCTTTCGGCTTCATTTTCCTCGCACCGGCTTCGTCTTGAGCACGCGAGAGCCCGCGGAATTGCGTGATGCCGTGGCTCCCTTGGGGGTGACCTTGATGAGCGCGGGCAGCCACACCGAACCCGGAGGCTACACGGGACTTGGGCGGGACAATCTCCACTTGACTGTGCGGGGCAGGACCATCTCCTGCGACACTCCGGAGGACGCCCTTGCGACCGAGCAATTCTCCACATCCGACCAACGCTCTCCAGAAGAAGTCGCCGCGCGTTTGCAGAAACTCGGTTTGGAACCGGTGTGGAAAGATTGGGATCGTTCCATTTTGTGCTCATGACACTCGTTTTGAATGGCAGCCCGCACGAAGTCCGGTCCTCGCACGTCGAGGCGTTGGTCGCTGAACTA
>JBILDG010000250.1:0-3214 GCA_044352715.1 Chthoniobacterales bacterium
AGCGACGCGCACACGACGGGCTCGAGTTTGATGCCGCAGAAAAAGAATCCGGACATCGCGGAATTGGCGCGCGGCAAAACCGGGCGGCTCTACGGGAATTTGTTGTCCTTGCTAACGACGCTCAAAGGCTTGCCGCTGGCTTACAACCGCGACATGCAGGAGGACAAAGAGCCGGTGTTCGATTCGGCCGATACGCTGGGTGCTTCGCTAGAAATTTTGTCCGAGATGTTCGCGGCGGCGGAGTGGGACGATGCTCGCATGGCTGCCGCGGCGAGTGATGCGCTGCTTGTGGCGACTGATTGGGCGGATTACCTCGTGCGCCAAGGGATGCCGTTCCGCGAGGCGCATGAGGTGGTAGGCGGTTTGGTCGGGTTGAGTGTGGAGCGCGGGGTGACGTTGCGGGATTTGACTGCGAAGGATTTGCAGGCGGCGAGCGGTTTGTTCGGGCCTGACGCGATGGATTGTTTGGATGCGAGGCGTTCCTTGGCGGCTCGTCAAGCGGAGGGGGCGCCGTCACCGGAGCGGGTGGCGGAGCGTTTGTCGTGGTGGAAGAAGCAACTGGCGGCTGCCGCCAAGTCATGAGCGGCGGCGCTTGGGAATTGCTGCGGGAGGAAGTGTTGCTTGATTCGCCGCATGTGCGGGTCGTTCGCGAAACATTGCGCACGCCGTCCCGGCCCGAGGGACGGGAATGGACCAGAGTGACGCGGAAGGCCGGTGTGGTGGTGGCTCCACGGTTGCCCGATGGCTCCTTCGTGCTGATCCGCGAGGAGCGGGTGCCGGCCCGCCGGGATTTCTGGCAGTTTCCGGCCGGTCAGATTGACGACGAAACGACCGAGAGGGCCATCGAGGACGCGGCGCGGCGGGAGTTGTCCGAGGAGACCGGTTGCACGGTCACTGGGCGTCTGGAGTATCTCGGCAAATATTTTGCTTCGCCGGGTTTCACGGACGAGCACACGCACCAATTTTTTGCGACCGAGGTGAGTTGGGATCCTTCGGCGACCGAGCATGACGGAGAGGAGCTGATCCTCGAGGTCAAGGCGTTCACGTTGGAGGAACTGCGGGAGATGATCGCAAGCAATGTGATCCAGGATGCCAGCACATTGACGCTTTATGCGCGTTTGGCGGCCGGAGGTTGGCTGAAATGAGCCTGCAGAAATTCCTCAAATTCCGGGAGGCGAGGGATACGCCGAAGCCTTTCCTCGAACATGTCGAAGAGTTGCGGCACATGGTGGTGCGCATGTCCATTGCTTTGGGCATTTGCATGCTGGTGGCGTTTGCTTTCCGGGGACAAATTTCGGCCTTCGTCCAAGCCCCGCTGTTGGCGGTCGATCCGACGCGGGCCGACAATCTGCAATCGCTCGGCGTGGCTGATTCGATGACCATCTCGCTCAAGCTGTCATTTTATGCCGGATTGATCATTTCCTTTCCTGTTCTGCTGTATTTTTTGGCGGAATTTATCATGCCGGCCCTGAGCTCGCGCGAGCGCCGGGTGGTGATGATGGCATCCGTGGTCGGCTTCGGGCTCTTTCTGGGAGGGGCCGCCTTTGCCTTCTACGGAGTCTTGCCGGCGGCGCTGGAGTTTTTCTTCAAGGATGCGCAGATGATGCAGTGGCGTCCGACGTGGACGGTGGGGGAATACTACAGTTTTGCCACGCAATTCACGTTGGCATTCGGGCTGGCTTTCGAGTTGCCCGTGGTGGTGCTGGCGCTGGTCAAGGTCGGTCTGCTGGAGCAGGAGCAGATGAGAGCGACCCGGCCTTATGCCATTGTGGTGATTTGTTTGCTCGCGGCGGTGATCACCCCAACGACGGATCTTTTCACTCTGCTTCTGATGGCGGGCCCGATGGTGCTGCTCTACGAGGCTTGCATCTGGATCGCGCGCTGGATGGAAAGCCGGGAAAAACGTGTGGGGCATGACCGGCCGGAAATCGGCAATTAAGCGGCATGCGCATTGTCTCGTTGCTTCCAAGTGCCTCGGAAATCGTAGTCGAGTTGGGCCTCGGGGATTCGCTGGTGGGGCGATCGCACGAGTGCAACTGGCCCGGTTCGATCAAAAGCGTGCCGGTGGTTTCGGCGAGCCGGGTTGACTCCGAAAGATTGACGGGTGTTGAAATCGACGAGGCGGTGAGGACTGCTTTGACGCAGGGCGATGCGCTTTATGCGGTGGATGGTGAATTGCTCGCCTCGTTGCATCCTGACGTGATCCTCACGCAGGACCTGTGTCGTGTGTGCGCGGTATCCGGAGACGATTTGCGCGAGGTCGGCGCCAAAGTCATTTCGTTGGGACCGAGAACTATCGCTGATGTGGCCGAATCGGTCCGATACCTGGGGCGGGAATTGGGGGTAGCGTCAAAAGGCATCGAAGTTGCCGCGCGAATGCTCGAGCGAATCGATCGCGTGCGGTTATCCCTCGAGGGCCGGCGACGTCCGAGGGTTTTTGTGGCCGAGTGGTTGGAGCCGCCCTTTGCCTGCGGTCATTGGATTCCGGAAATGGTCGAGGTAGCGGGAGGCGAGGAGGTGATGGGCCGGGCCGGGGAGAGATCTTTCACGACCACATGGGAGGCGGTGCGCGCCGCGGCTCCCGAATTGGTGATTGCCGCGCCGTGCGGTTTCGACGAGACCCGCGCGGCTCGCGATGCGGCGGCGATCGATGTCGGTTGTCCAGTGGTGGCGGTCGATGCCGACCGCTATTTTGTGCGTCCGTCGCCGTCGTTGGCCGAAGGCGTCGAGGTGCTGGCGCGGATTTTTCACGGTTGGGATGGCGGCGCTGGAACGCGTGTGATTTGATGGCCGGATGAAGCTACACCGGACGATCTCGCTGAATCTGCCTTTGCTTGTTGTCGCGCTCGAGGAGGAGGCGCAGCATTTGCATGTCTCCGACGTGCCGGTGCTGGTCACTGGCGTGGGAAAAATCAGCGCGGCATACGCTTTGTCGGCGGTGCTGGCTCGTCAGCGGCCGTCGCGCATCATTAATGTCGGAACGGCGGGAGCTTTGCATGAGGGATTGAGCGGCACGCAGGTGATCGGGCAGGTTATCCAGCATGATTTCAACAACGAAGGCGTCTACGCGCTGACTGGGCAGAACTTCGGTGAACCGATCGACTTGGGGACGGCGGGGCCGGTGCTGGGTTCCGGTGATTTGTTTGTCAGCGGCGGTGAGGCGAGAGAACGTCTCCGGTCGGCCGGGGCGGACTTGGTGGATATGGAGGGCTAT
>JBILDG010000037.1:0-10809 GCA_044352715.1 Chthoniobacterales bacterium
CCTTGGCCACTTCAGCGGCCACGTGATGAACCAGGTCGATTTGCAACTTAAGTTCCCTCGGGAAACCAGCCAGAGGAATCATCACCTCGGGGCGGACTTTGATACCTTTCTTCTGCACTTCAGCCGCGGCTTCAAAAATGGCGCGGGCCTGCATTTCTGATATCTCCGGGTAGCTGATGCCAAGACGGCAACCGCGATGCCCGAGCATCGGGTTGAACTCGTGCAGGTCATGAACTCGCTTGGCGATTTTGTCTGCACTGATGCCGAGTTTGTTGGCGAGTGCGTTCTGCTGAGCATGGTCGTGCGGAAGAAACTCATGCAGCGGCGGATCGAGCAAGCGGATGGTGGCCGGAAGCCCTTTGAGGGCCTTGAAAATACCGATGAAGTCTTCCCGCTGATAAGGAAGGAGTTTGGCCAGAGCTTTTTGGCGGTCTTCCTTTTTCTCCGCTAGGATCATCTCACGCACGGCATCGATGCGGTCGCCTTCAAAGAACATATGTTCCGTGCGGCAGAGACCGATGCCGCTTGCGCCGAACGCAACGGCGTTGGCCGTCTGCTCAGGGGTGTCGGCATTGGTTCGAACTGCTAGGCGGGTCGCTTTGCCGCACCATGTCATGAGTTGCTCGAAATTCTTGTAGATCGGGCTCTTGGCCGGACTCAGCGATTTTTCGACGAGAACTTGAATGATTTCCGAAGGTGCGGTCTTGATTTGTCCGTCGTAGACCTCACCTCGGGTTCCATCGATGGAGAGGTATTCGCCCTCTTTGAAAACCCGCCCCCCGACGGTCAGGGTCTTTTCGGCGTAGTTGACCTGCAATTCACCGGCACCACACACGCAAACCTTGCCCATCTGGCGTGCGACCAATGCTGCATGCGAACTGACGCCGCCCCGAGCGGTTAGGATGCCCTCCGCAGCAATCATTCCGCGCAGGTCTTCCGGTGAGGTTTCCACGCGGACAAGCAGGGCTTTCTCGCCGTTGGCGGCAGCTTCGACGCAGTTCTCCGCATTGAAGTAGATCTTACCCGATGCAGCGCCCGGTCCGGCTGGAAGGCCTTTGGCAATGACCGCTGCTGCTTTGACGGCAGCGCGATCGAAGACCGGCGCCAGCACTTGGTCGAGTTGTTCGGCGGGGACGCGATGAACGGCGGTTTTCCAGTCGATGAGCTTTTCCTTGACCATATCGCAGGCGATTTTCACCGCGGCAAGGCCGGTTCGTTTGCCATTGCGGGTCTGCAGCATGAAGAGCTTGCCGTCTTCGACGGTGAACTCGAAGTCCTGCATATCTTTGAAGTGCGTCTCGAGAATTTTTTGGACTTTCAGCAGAGCCTTGAAGGCTGCCGGTAGTTGCGAGGCCATATCCGAGACCGGTTCGGGAGTGCGGACGCCGGCCACAACGTCTTCGCCTTGGGCGTTGATGAGAAATTCGCCGTAGAGAAGTTTTGCTCCGCTGGCAGGGTCGCGGGTGAAAGCGACGCCGGAGCCGCTGGTTTCGCCCATGTTGCCGAAAACCATCGCCTGCACGTTCACGGCCGTGCCCCATTCGTGCGGGATGTTGTATTTACGGCGATAAACGATGGCACGCTCGTTGTTCCATGACCCGAAGACAGCGCCGACGGCGCCGAGCAGTTGTTGGCGAGGCTCGTTGGGGAAGGTTTTGCCGGTGCGCTCTTTCACGAGGGCTTTGAATCGGCGGACGAGTTCCCTCAGGGCATCGGCATTGAGCGCCGTATCGCTGATATGGGGATTACCGGGAAAAAGTTCGTGCTTGAGTTCCTCGATTACGGTCTCGAACGGCTCATGCTCTTCGCCGGGGCGTTTTTGCACACCCATGACAACGTCACCATACATCTGGATGAAGCGGCGGTAGCAATCGTAGGCGAAGCGCTCGTTGCCCGATTTGCGGGCGAGACCCTCGACCGTGGTGTCATTAAGGCCGAGGTTCAAGATCGTGTCCATCATGCCCGGCATGGAATCACGGGCGCCGGAACGGACGGCCACCAGCAGCGGGTTGTTGACGTCGCCAAACTTCTTGCCCATGGATTTCTCCATTTTCGAGACTGCAGCATCGATCTGCGATTCGAGTTGTTTGGGATAAGTGCGTTTGTGGTCGTAATAGTGAGTGCAGACCTCGGTGCTGATGGTGAAACCGCAGGGAACCGGAAGCCCGATACGTGTCATCTCCGCAAGGTTGGCACCTTTGCCGCCGAGCAATGCTTTCATCGTGCCGTTGCCATCCGCTTTACCGTCCCCGAAATAGTAAACGTATTTGTCCTTGGACTTGCTTGCCTTTTTGACTGCCTTCTTTTTCGACGATTTGCTCATGTATTTGGTTCGGTAGAATTGAGATAAACGCGCAGCATATCCATGACGATTGCCCAGTGTCAAAACATGGTGCGATCAGTGGGCGCAAATGTCGATAATGGCAGAGCGCAACGCCTGTACAGATTGTCCTATTTCCTGCTCTGTGAAGCAAAGAGGCGGCATCAACACCAAGGTATCCCGAATCGGGCGAGTCAGCAGTCCATGATTGCGCGCGGCTTGGCAAACCCTTGCTCCGGTATTCATCTGCCAGGGGTAGAAAGTTTGAGAAGCTTTTTCGGCCACGACGTCTATGCCTGCCATAAAACCGCATTGGCGGATTTCTCCGACATGAGGTTCTGAGGCAAGATCGCAAAGAGCCTCTCCGAGCAAACGAATCTTCGGTTGGAGGTTTGTCAGCGTCTCCTCCTCCTTGAAAAGATCCAAGCTGGCCATTGCTGCTGCGCACCCGAGGGGGTTTCCGCTGTAACTGTGGCCGTAGAAGAGGGTCTTCATCTCCGCGTAGTCACCAAGAAATGTCTCAAAAATATGCTCCGTTGTGAGTGTTGCCGCCAATGGCATCGTGCCGCCGGTGAGTCCTTTGGCCAAGGCGATGAAATCCGGCACAACGGATTCGTGCTCGCAGGCAAACATGCGTCCCGTGCGCCCAAAACCGGTCATGACTTCGTCAAGAATGAGCAAAACTCCGTGCCGGTCGCACCATCCACGCAGATTTCGCAGCAAACCTCCGGGCCATGTGCGCATTCCAGCCGCACCTTGGATCAGCGGTTCGATCACGACTGCAGCCAGCGATTTTATGGTTTCAGGAGCCAGCGCTTCCAGCCCACTAAAGTCATGAATCCTCTTCACGGGAAATTGCAACGGGGCGAAACGATCATGAAAAACACCAATACCTCCGAGGCTCGCCGCGCCTGCTGTATCACCATGATAGGCATTTTCAAAGGTGGCAAAACGGCTGCGAACGGGGTCTCCTCTCAACTGATGGAACTGCACGGCCATCTTCAAGGCGACTTCGATGGCGGTGGATCCGTCATCAGTGAAAAATACCCGAGTCAAAGTCTGCGGAGGGAAAAGGCTAACCAATCGCTCCGCCAAGCAGATCGCCGGTTCGTTGGTCAGACCGAGAAACGAACTGTGGGCGAGCTTGGCCGCTTGCGCCTGGATGGCACCGACAATTTTCGGATGCGAATGTCCGTGGATATTCGTCCAGATCGAGCTGTTGCCATCGAGGTAAGTTTGGCCGCGGGCGTCGAACAATCGGCTGCCGCGTCCCTCAACTATAACCAAGGGCTCGTGTCCGGGATCGCACCAATCACGCATCTGGGTGAATGGATGCCAGATGTGGGACTTGTCTGCCGCAATGAGGTCCTGAAGCGAAGAGATCAAAACACTAAGGCCATGTCAGTGGCCCTGTGCATGAAAAACGTGTTGCCGGCCAACATCCAAGAGAAAAATGCTCGTGGTCCAAGACGGCGTTCATCTCGCCCGGTGCTCCATGGATAAACGCTAATTCGAACGCATCTACTGCTTTCACGTTGGTGCTTATAGAGAAAGACGCATCCAGTCAGTAGGGGTGAGAAACTTTTGATCCGACTTACTGCGAAAGCGACGAGCTATTCGCAATCACGCAAAAAAATCCTTGGTGGGTTAAACGGTCTTTCACCAATCAATAACGGCGGAAGGGGTGGGATTCGAACCCACGGTTGGTTTAACCCAACGCTCGATTTCGAGTCGAGTGCCTTAAACCGGACTCAGCCACCCTTCCTGAAGATTTCCTTGTATACCCAATCGCCTGAGATGACGCAATGACACGAGTTTTACATTCCCGCGCTCAGGAAATCATTTTGAGAAGGCCAATCCACTGATGTGAGAACAGCGTAATCCTCGGGACTTACTATTTGGACAATATCAAGGGCGTTGATTTCATTGGCTCTGGAAAGCGAATCAAGCTCCACCTCGGCAGGATGAGGGAGCAGGGCAACAATGAAAAGTGCCGCCACCGTTGCGGGAGCGAACCAGCGAATGAACGAAGTCTGGATATCCGGGCGACTCTTTTCCATTGTTTCGATCCGACGCAAGACGCGGGCGGAAAAATATGGAGGTGCACTCGGACTTAGCGAGGAGCCGAGCAGATTCCACATTTTTTGGTCGTGTTGATCCATACTACGAAAAACCCCGAGGGATGGGGTGGGTTGCGCTACAAATCGCGGGGTTCGAGATAACCCTCAAGTTGGCGGAGGCGCGTTGGGTGACGCATCTTGCGGAGGGCTTTGGCTTCGATTTGCCGAATCCGCTCGCGGGTCACTTTGAATTGCCGCCCAACCTCTTCCAGTGTGCGCGGGTAGCCATCCACCAGACCAAAGCGTTGCTCCAGCACGGACCGTTCGCGGTCGGTCAGCGTGTCGAGGACATCTTTGATTTTGTCCTTGAGTAGAATGATGGCAGCGGTGTCGGCAGGGTTTTCCGCAGACTTGTCTTCAATAAAATCACCGAAGCTGGTGTCGTCGCTGTCGCCAACCGGCATTTGCAGAGAAATCGGCGTTTGGGCCATTTTAAGCACGGCGCGGACGCGCTCGACGGGCAGTTGGATCTCGTCCGCAATCTCATCGGGGGTGGGTTCGCGACCGTATTCCTGTACAAGTTGTTTCTGCACTCGGATCAGCTTGTTGATCGTTTCGATCATATGCACCGGAATACGGATGGTGCGCGCTTGGTCGGCGATGGAGCGAGTGATCGCTTGGCGGATCCACCAGGTTGCGTAAGTGGAAAACTTGTAACCTCGGCGGTATTCGAATTTTTCGACCGCTTTCATAAGGCCCATGTTGCCTTCTTGAATCAGATCGAGGAATGACAGGCCGCGATTGGTGTATTTTTTTGCAATAGAAATGACGAGGCGCAGATTGGCTTCCACCATCTCTGTCTTGGCCTTGTGGGCGGCACGGTGCCAGCGTCGGAGGTCGCTGTAAGCTTGGCGGAAAGCGTCGGGAATCATCCACGCGCGCAGAGTGAGATCCGCAATGCGGGACGCGAGATCACCCGCACGTTTTTTGGCGTCTTTGCTTCGCTTGGCGTGAGCGGATGCCTTGGTGTGCTCGCCGTGCAGGTGCAAAAGAGTGCGGTGCATGTCCTCGGCGGCTTGGACAAAATCATCGGTTATCTTTTGTTTGTAGAAAAACTTCGGGTAATGAGAGCGAATGTTCGTCAGCGCTTTCTCGAAATTTTTCAGCTGGATGGCGGTTGGTTTTTTAAGTTTTGCCAACTGCGCGAAAGAGCGGTCGATCTTCTGGGCTTGGACTTTGATCGTAGCGCAGAGACGCGGAAGGGCTTTCATGTAGCGTTCCCGGCTCTCGATTTTTTTGTCCATGATCACACGATCAAAACGCTCGCGCTGATCGAGAAGTTTCTGGGCAAGGTCGAGGTGCGCCCGGGCCACGAAGCCCATGCGGTAAACAATATCCTGAACCTTCAGCTCGGCGTCCTCGATGCGCTTGGAAATTTCAACTTCCTGCTCGCGGGTGAGCAGAGGGACTTGCCCCATCTGCTTGAGGTACATTCGGACAGGGTCGTCGAGGATGTCCAATTTCCCATCCGCTTTCTCGTCTTTCTCGGATTTTTCTTCCTCCTTGCGAGGGGCTTTGTCTGTATCGACATCACTTTGCTCGATCAGTTCGATTTCCACCTCCCGCAAGCGGGTGATAATTTTGTCGATGACATCAGGATCATTGACGGCGCTCGGAAGGTTTTCCTCGAGGTCTTCAAAAGTTAGGTAACCTTGGTCTTTACTCAGTTTGATCAGTTCGCGTGTTTTTTCCGCGATAAACTGGTTGATGTCGCGCACTGGTGCGACTTCCATGAGATTGTGGGCTTTAGCTCCGTTTTTAGCTGATGCTGGTTTGGAGATATCCTCTTTGCCGGATTCAGTTATGGGGGCAACAGGCTTTTTGAGGGCCGGTTTTTGGGCGGCGACTTTCGCCGTTGTTTTTTTGGGGGCAGTCTTGGAGGGCTTTTTAACGGCCACGGGCTTTTTGGTGGGACGCTTGTCTTTGCGTGGGACCTGCTTAGGCTTTGGGGCGGTTTTCTTCGCTTTGGGTGAGTTTTTGGCGGGCTTTTTCTTAGCTTTAGTGGCCATAGAAGAGATGTGCGGTCGATTTTGCCTTGGCCGGCGGCGGATTTCGGATGAAAAACCGAGTTAAACGACGGCTATGGCGGTATCAGTGTGACCGCGCAAGGTGCCGTATCTGATGGGTGATGTCAACCACCTCGGTTTGCAGCCGGGCAACTGCTTCGGGGGGTAATCCGGGCTGACGAAGACGTGCGGTGATTTCCTCCCTCCGAGCATCCAAATTCTGGCGCTGAAGCGTCAGGAGAGTTTCCTTCGCAATGTCGGTCGGTCTGGTGGGGGGGCGAGAAATCATGAGGGCCGCAAGCACAGACTGGTCATCTGGTGATTGAGATGCCAAGAAGGTTTGCACCGCGGATGAATCGGTTGGATCAAAACTTGATCCTACGCAACTATCCAGCAGGTTGACTCCCGAGCGCCCGTGCAGAATTTTTTTGCTGTCCTGCTCCGCGATCCATTGACGCGCCTCCAAGCTGACCATGGCGGAGTGCAGGAGGAGCTTGATCACCGGGTCTGTCTCTAAGGCTTGGGGAACGTTCTCTTTTTCCTCACTCTCGGTCTCATATGCAGCGGGGCCTTTTTTAGGTATGGATGAGAGGAAGGCCTGCGGCGAAATGGACATGCGTGGCCCAAGTCGGGCGGCAAGTGTTTCGCGGGCAACGTTGTCCGGCAGAGATGCTGCGAAAACTGCCAACTTGCGCACCAGATTGGCTTTTGTCGCGGCATTGTCGATCGCACCAGATTCAGCCGCCTCGTCCACGGCAAAATCAAAATAGTCAGGGGCCTGGGCAACGAGATTCTTGAAAGCGTCGGCTCCGTTTTTTCGAATCAGGGAATCCGGGTCCTCGCTGCTGGGGAGAGCGGCCACCCGCACGGCAAAACCTGCTGACAAGAGAATCGGCAACGAACGCTCGACAGCCGTGCGGCCCGCCCGGTCGGAGTCAAAACAAAGAACGACCGATTCGGCATAGCGTTTCAGCAGGCGGGCCTGCGCCGGGGTAAAAGCCGTTCCTTGGGGCGCGACAACATTCTGCAGACCGCTTTCGAAAACACGGATCAGGTCGAGTTGCCCCTCGCAGACAACGGCTACGCCCGCATCGGCCAGTGGTCGGCGCGCTTTATGCAAACCGAAGAGGGCCCGGCCTTTCGAGAAGAGGAGGGTCTCGGGAGAGTTGACATATTTGGCCGGATCTTCCGAGGGCGGGAGCACGCGGCCGCTGAAAGCAATGACCTCTCCGTAGTCGTTGCAGATCGGAAACATAAGCCGCTGACGAAAGCGGTCCCGCAAGGGCGCGCCATCGTGGCCGGTAAACAGGCCGCTGCCCCGTAGTTCCTCGTCGGTAAAGCCGGATTTTCTTGCGTGCTTGAGGAGGGCGTCCCAGCTGTCGGGGGCGTATCCGAGTTGCCAACTGCGGGCGATCTCCGATGTGATTTCGCGAGATTTCAGGTAGTCCCGCGCTTTCTCTCCGATGGGAGCACGCAAAAGGTTGTTTTGAAACCAGTCTGCCGCCACGCGATGAAGCTCCAGCAAGCGATCACGGAGACGGCGACGTTGTTCATCGCCTTGCGATGTCTGTTCCTCGGTGATCGTGATACCCGCTCGTTGAGCCAATCGCCGGACCGCAGTGGCGAAATCCACCCTTTCGTATTCCATGACGAATTTGAACACGCTGCCGCCCGCGCCGCAGCCAAAGCAGTAGTAGGCCTGCTTTTGCGGGCTGACATGAAAGGACGGGGATTTTTCTCGGTGAAAAGGGCATAGCGCGCGCCAACTTGTGCCGGCACGTTTGAGGGGGAAATAGGCTCCAATGACCTCCACGATGTCGCTGGCGCTTGCGACGCGTTCGATACTATCTTCAGAAATTCGTGGCATGATTCCGGAGTGTAGCTGACGTTGCAAACTGACGCGCGGGATTTTTTCGGGACAACAGAATCGACTTGTGGGGCCATGCCGAGAGCAGGGATGATTACCCAATGAAAAATGTCATCACTTTGTTGATAATGCTGGGCACTTTGGGTGGTGCATCGGTGCACGCCCAAAAATCTCCTCCCTCCAAGGAGCGCTCCAGCAATCAGGATCTTCCTCTACCCGAGGTAAAGCCTTTGACCGGCGCTCTGCCGGAGGGCGCAGTTGTCGTCATTCCGCTTCAAGGTGCTGTCTCCAAGGCCCAATTTTTCTTTCTTCGCCGTATCGTCAAAATGGGAGAGGCCGCCAAAGCTTCAGCCTATATTTTGGATATGGATACGCCCGGGGGAGAACTGGGAGCTGGCGTCGATATTCTGCAAGCCCTTCTCAAGGTCGATGCTCCGACCTACACCTACGTTAACCCGAACGCCGGATCGGCCGGCGCACTAATCGCGCTCGGGACAAAACATATTTGGATGGCCCCTGTCAGCGCGATTGGTGCGGCGGCGCCAGTCATGGGGGGAGGTCAGGAAATCCCTGAGACCATGAACGCCAAGATTGTTTCCTATTACTCCGGCTATTTCCGCAGTGCGGCCGAAAATAACGGACACAATCCGGAGATTGCCGAGGCTTTCATCAACGTGGACAAGGAGGTCAAAGTCGGTAACCGTGTCATCAGCAAAAAAGGTGAACTCCTCACGCTGAGCGCGCAGGAAGCGGTGGAGAAGTTTGAAGGTAAACCCTTGCTTGCGGATGGCATTGCTCCATCCGTGGCCGCCTTGGTCAGGGACGCAGGCTTGACGGGAGCAGTAGTGAAGGCCGAGCCCAGTGGTTTCGAAAGGGCAGCGCTTTATATCACGATGTTGGCTCCGTTGTTTCTGCTCGGCGGCATCATCGGAACCTACATCGAATTCAAATCGCCCGGCTTCGGTGTGCCCGGAGTGATCGCCGCGATCTGCTTCCTCCTGTTTTTTGCGGGCCACTACATTGCGGGATTAACCGGCATGGAGGTGGTGGCGTTCTTTGTCCTTGGATTGATTCTAATTTTGATCGAACTGATTTTTATTCCGGGAATTGTTATTTTAGCTCTGCTTGGGTCACTGATGATGATCGGTTCGTTGTTGTGGGCTATGGTGGACTACTATCCGAGTGCCCCGGATTGGCCCGGCCTTGATGTCCTCCTTTTGCCATTGGCAAATCTTGGTGTTGCGCTGGGCTTGTCGGCCGTGGCTGCTTTTTTCCTCGCGCAATTCTTGCCGAAAATTCCGATGCTTCGCCGCCTTGTACTAACGACCAACGAGCCTGCTGGAGGATCTTTGCAGACGGACGCACTGGGTTCGCCGCGCTCCTCCGTTACTGCAGGCGCCAGAGGCCGTGCACTATCAATGCTCCGACCGATCGGCCGGGCTGAATTTCATGGCGAAATCGTCGATGCGCGGGCCGAGGGTGATTTTATTTCCCCCGGGATGCCAGTGGTCGCGCTGCGCCTTGAGGGGAGCGAGGTGATCGTAGAGTCGGCGAGGGAATGAGGGTCAGCCACGGCTCGACGCCGCATCCGCTTTGAAGATACGTTGGGTTTTGGCGCGTCGCTCCCCGGCGGCCAAAACCCGTCCCTCACAACGCACCTTGCTGTTGGCAGTTTTTCCACTCCAAGTGCGACTGCGATCATCGCTTGAAACGTGAACCCTCGGCTTCGGTGGAGTCCAAGTTTTGTGTTTCTTTTTCACACAAAAATCATCCTTGGCCGCGTCTCAGGAATCAATGGGGCGATAACCCTATCCTCCTGCAACCATTCTAATGATTTCAAGACGGTCGCCCTCCCGCAGGGCCGTCTCGGCCCATTCAGAGCGCAACAAAGCTGTGCCGTTGTGCTCTACAAGAGCTGCGGTAAGGGGGAGCCCTAGTTCAGCGACCAACGCCTCGACGTGCGAGGACCGGACTTCGTGCGGGCTGCCATTCAAAACGAGTGTCATGAGCACAAAATGGAACGATCCCAATCTTTCCACACCGGTTCCAAACCGAGTTTCCGCAAACGCGCGGCGACTATTTCCGGAGAGCGTTGGTCGGATGTGGAGAATTGCTCGGTCGCAATGGCGTCCTCCGGAGTGTCGCAGGAGATGGTCCTGCCTCGCACGGTCAAGTGGAGATTGTCCCGCCCAAGTCCCGTGTAGCCTCCGGGTTCGGTGTGGCTGCCCGCGCTCATCAAGGTCACCCCCAAGGGAGCCACGGCATCACGCAATTCCGCGGGCTCTCGCGTGCTCAAGACGAAGCCGGTGCGGGGAAAATGAAGCCGAAAGGCACATAACAATTGAATAAAATCGCGATCGGTCAGCGGATACCGTGGTTGAAAGCCTCCGGCGGCTGGCCTCAACCGCGGAAAGCTCACGGTCAGGTGCGCTTTCCAGCAGGTGCGCAGGAGGTGGTCGAGGTGAGCCGCCAGAGCAATGGCCTCCTCGCGCCAAT
>JBILDG010000251.1:0-3196 GCA_044352715.1 Chthoniobacterales bacterium
TCCATCCTTTTCGGACTGCTGATCGGCCTCGGCCTGCTCTACAAATCCTTTGCCCTCGTGCTGCCGGCCACGGCCGGTTTGGCTTGGTGGACATTGCACCGACGCGACTACCGGTTGGCCGACTGGCTGCGTTCCGACTTCTGGAAAATCGCTGTCGTCGGCTTCTTGTCGCTCGCTGTTTTCAGCCTTTGGTATTGGCTCGATCCGCAACGGCAACTGATTCTCCAAGACTTCGTCTTCCGCGAAAATGTCGGCAAGTTCGACCCGGGCGGACGCAATTACTTCGTCAATCTTCTCATCGGCGAGTCGAGTATCTGGCGCAACGTGATCGCTTATCCCCTCAATGCCGGCTTGCTCGCACCGGCCATTGTCGCGCTCTTTGTCATCAGCTGGCGAAATCGGCACACCTTGGCCGACGGCGAAAAACTTCTCTGGATCTGGATCATCACGGTCTTCGCTGTTTTCACCCTGCCGAACCAGCGCGATGAGCGCTACCTGCTTGTTGCCATGCCCGCTCTGGCCGTGCTCGCGGCATTGCACTGGACGCAAATACCCCGATGGGTGCTGGGCATCACCCTGCTCGCCGTCGCGGTGATCGCACTCGGGATGGGCTTGGGAGCCGTCATTCTCAGCAAAGATGCCGGCCACGGCCCCCTCTACCCGTGGTATTACTGGCTCTTTATCGCCGCGGTGATCGCATTTTCTGTCATCGGAATCTGGCGCCGAAATTTCACCCACGTCTTTGCCGCTCCCGCCGTGCTTTTGCTCTACCTCTGCTATGCAGCTTTTCTCATCCCGTTCGACGGACCCCGCGGGGAGTTCGACGAATCCTCCCGGGAGTTTGCTCGCGGTAAATCCTATGCCGCCCCGATCAATTTCAATGCCCGCGAGGAAATTTACCGTTTCATGCTGCCAGGCAGTAATCCACAGCCTTACCACGTGAATGACTACGCTCTCGATCGCCTCAAGGCGGAAAACGAAATCTTTATCATCACCCTTCCGTTGCGTGACATGTCGGTGGAGAACTCACCCGACCTGCGGATCATCGGCACACGCCTGCAACTAATCGACCGCTTCAACAACAAAGAGACGATGGACATGTTGACGGGCAACGTTTCGCGCAACCTCTTCAAAAAAGATCTCTTGGTGGAGGTGCAGCCATGAACGATGGCCGCAACACGATTTTCGGATTACTCGCCCTCGCCCTCGGCGTTTTCGTTTACCTCTACAACCTAGGCAGCGAGCACGCCGCCACCAATCCGGACGAACATCTTTACTGGCAGATCACCCGCATGACAGCGGATGGCGGCGAGTGGCTCCCTTTGAAGAATCTTCAAGTGGCCGAGCGCAACACCAAGCCGCCGGCACTTTTCTGGCAGGGCATAGTCTCTACCGATTGGGGCAAACACTGGGAACTCTGGCGCGTGCGATTGCCCGCCGTCCTATACACATTGGCGACCACGGCACTTGTGTTACTGCTCGGGCGGAAACTCGGCACTCATTGGCGCACCGGCCTCATTGCGGCGCTCGCCTTTCTCGCTTTCTTCAGCACCTACCGCTACGGACGCGTCGTTCTGACCTCCGCTCCGGAGACCTTCTGGTTCTTTCTGCCGTTTTTCGTCCTCCTCTACGCAAAGCCGCAAAAAACCGGAATCACCTGGACCCACGCCCTCGCCTTCGGGCTCATGGTCGGAGCCGGCTTGCTCTACAAATCTTTCGCGCTGGTTCTGCCATTCTGCCTCGGACTCGCCTGGTGGACCCTTCACCAACACGGCTACCGTGCCCTCGAATGGCTGCGAGCCGCCGCCCCAAAAATCGCCGCACTCGGAGCTATCGCCCTCGGCATCTTCAGCCTCTGGCTCGTGCTGGATCCGTACCCCGAACTCATCCTCAAGGATTTCATTCTCAAGGAAAATGTCGGCAAGTTCGATCCGAAGGGCGGAAACTACTTCGTCAATTTCTTCGCCGGCAACTACGCTATCTGGCGGATTCTCTTCGGCTATCCGTTCAATGCCGGCCTGCTGGCTCCGGCGACCGTCATGCTGGCCGTGATGGCATTCCGCCAGCGACGCCAGCTATCAGAAACCGAAAAGCTGCTGTGGATCTGGGTTCTCACGCAGATAGTCTTTTTCACATTCCCCAACCAGCGGGACGAGCGCTATCTGCTCCCGGCCATGCCGGCCCTGGCACTGCTACTGGCCTTGCGCTGGGAGCAAATTCCCCGATGGACGCTCGGCATCACCCTCTTCGCCGTTGCCGCCATCGCTCTGGTGCTTGGAATCGGAGCTATCGTGCTCACCGGCGCCGTTGGTGAGGGCAAGCTTTATCCGTGGATATTTTGGGTGATCATCAGCGGGACGGCCGCATTTGCCGTTGTCGGCCTTCGCCGGAAAAACCTCACGCATGACTTTGCCTGCCCGGCTGTCCTGCTGCTTTATCTGGCTTATGCCGGATTTTCGTCTCCCTTCGACGGAGCGCGCGGCGAATTCAGCCCTGAAGCCATCGATGCCGTGCGCGGACGCACCGTGATCCTGCCCACGGTCTTTGGAGCACATGACGAAGTTTACCGTTTCATGCTGCCGGGTTGCGAGGTGCAGACGGAGCGGGTCGAACCTCCCGCCCGATTGGACGACCTGCGCGGCAAACACGATCTGTTCATCCTCAGCGTTCCCGCGAGTGACAGGACAACCGAACAAACACCCGGCATCCGAGTCCTCGGGACCCGCCTGCACCTGGTTGATCGCTTCACCGGAAGGCAGTCGAAGGACATGCTGCGGGGAAATGTCGTCGGTCAGCTCTTCCAGAAGGACCTTCTCATCGAGGTCGTGGATTGAACCTCCGCGCCAGCATCCACAGCACAACGAGCAAAGAGACAGCTCCGTAAACCGGATCGAGCAGATAATCCCAGAGATTGTGCGACTCTTGGAATCCCATGACCCGCCCCGCCAGAGCTGCGAGGAGCACATACCCAAAACGGTTGCCGCGCCCAATAAGAACCGCAGCGGCAAGAGACACCCCGCCGAAAAGCCAGAATGACTGACCCCAGAACAGCCACGGCCAACCGAGTGCATAGGAGTCGAAATTTTGCGGCCCCAATCCCAGCGCGCTCGGGTAAAGCAGCACACTGGCCACCGCGCCAAATATCCACGCCGCGTTCCAATCACGTGGACGAAACAAGCGGACGCGACCGGCCCGA
>JBILDG010000038.1:0-10748 GCA_044352715.1 Chthoniobacterales bacterium
ACCCAGCCGATGCCTGTCTCCACCAGTTGGTGGTTCTCCCACCTACCCGGTTGGTTCCACCGCCTTTCTTTGCTTGTCGTGTTTCTGGTCGAACTTCTACTGCCCTTCGGTATAGCGGGCGCCCGGCGGGTACGCATGACCGTTTTCTGGGGAGTCAGCGTGCTCATGATCTTGATCATCGCCTCGGGGCACTACGGCTTTTTCAATCTCTTGACGCTGGCGCTTTGTATAACCCTGATCGACGATCAATCTTGGCCGGATCGTGTGCGCCGGTGGGTGAAGAAAAATGAAAAATCCGCACGCACCCCGAAGCTCCCGGACAAAGTGCATCATTGGATCCTGATTCCTTTGGCCGCGTTGATCTTTTGCCTCACTTCGGTGCAACTGCTAGCCGTGCTGCGGTTGATCTCGCCCGCCACAGCACTAAGCCTCACCGGGCCGTTTTCTCCATGGCGCAGCACAAACTCCTACGGGTTGTTCAGTGTGATGACCACAGAACGTCCTGAGATCACGGTAGAATACAGCACGGAAGGACGCCAGTGGCAGCCGTATCGCTTTCGTTGGAAAATTTCCTCGGATCGCAATGACATGCCTTTTTTCCTTCCCCACATGCCGCGACTCGACTGGCAAATGTGGTTTGCCGCGCTGGAGTTTCGCGCCTCTGGGCGATTACCGGGATGGTTCAGCCCTTTGCTGGCAAAGTTGGAGGATAAATCGCCCGCCGTGCTTAGTCTGCTTGAGTCTCCCCAAGGTGATCAACATGGACCTGTTTACTTTCGCATTAGCTTGGATCGGCTGGAGTTCACCTCGCCGGACGAACGCCGCAAAACCGGCCGCGTCTGGAACTCACAACCCCTTCCCGAGTACACAATCGAGGGACGTCTGCAACGATAGGGAACGAGAGGCCATTGGAGGATCTCCGCGCTTAGCCTCAGCATTACTCCTTAACAAACCCGTAATTTCTGACACAAATATGGGCGATGTTTACGGGATTAGTTCGAGAGGTCGGCGAAGTCGGTTGGTTGCGACGCACTGATCAAACTGTGCAGATGCTGATCAAGGCCCCCCGCACGGCCAACCGCGCCAAAATCGGGGAAAGTATTGCCGTTAATGGTTGCTGTCTCACCGTTACTGCACAACGTGAAGGACAAGTCATGTTCGACCTGCTGGCCGAGAGCCTTGAACGAACAAACTTTGGAAACCTCAAACCCGGCAGCCCTGTTAATCTGGAACGGGCGCTGCGCGTTGAGGGCCGTTTGGGCGGTCACTTCGTCCAAGGTCATGTCGATTGCACGGCCGAAGTCGTGGCGGTGGAAGAACACGGGCCGGATGTGCGCATTGACATCGAGCTGCCCGGTGAGTTTGCCCGTTACTTGGCCTTCAAAGGGTCTGTGGCGATCAATGGCGTGAGTCTTACGGTTGCTGCGATTGATGACAAAATTTTCACCGTCTGGATCATTCCCCATACTATGGAGAACACGAACCTCGGTGACCTTGAGCCGGGCGACCGTGTTAATCTAGAGTTCGACATTCTCGCCAAATACGTCGAGCGGCTCATTGAAGGCAAAAGATAACCCGGTCATTTGGCTTCTTCGAACCGGAGGATCGTGCGCAGAAAACCGCTCATGGGTGCCCCCGACACTTGCCGAACACGCACACCTCCGAGGCGCATGATCAAATCTCTCCGACAGGGCGCCCCTCCGGCTCATGACGAGGCTCGGGCTGCTGCCGCGCCAGATGCCAAGAGAACATTTTCATGACAAGCAGGTGGATGGGAGCCTGCGTCATCCGGTAAAACCACCACGGTAAGGACGGGCGGTAGTTGAAAATCGCCGCGAGCACACTACGACGATCGGGACTCTCGCGAAACTCCAGCCGAGCAGGCGCTCTTCCATCCGCCGCGTCAGCCTCTACGGCCAACAAACCGCCGGTGATGTAATAAAGCGGTCGGTCTGCCGACGAGCGATCCCGCGAGTAGCTCAACTCCAAAAGCGGACGACGCACTCCCGTAAAGCGAAAAGCCAGATTAAGGCGTTCATCCACCGTTACTCTCAGTAGCAATTTGAAAAGGGACGGCAACCAACGAGCATATTCTTGCGCGACCCAGATGGCATCCCGTCCGGGAGGAAGCGGTAAACGTTGGATAGAACAAACATAACGCCCCTGCTCGGATTGTTTTCCCCGACGGGCCAGGTGTGCATCCGCTTCGAGTGCCTCTTTCTCTCCGGTGAGCGCCTCGTCCAAGGCATCCGCAAAGCTTTGCGGGACGACTCCCGCCCGATCTTGCATTGTCGGAGAATGAGCCACCATCGCATGACGCAGACTTTCGACAAGTGGAGCGACCAATTCCCGATGCGCTCCCGTCACCAGACGTATTCCCCATACACTCAACCTCGTCGGCACAAACGGCAGCGCGACAATCCATCGGCGCTTGCCCAAGCGGTTTGCCGTCCGGCGCATCAAATCGACATAGGTCATCACCTCAGGTCCGCCCAAATCGAACGCACGACCGAACATCTCCTCGCGCCCCAGACAGAAACGCAAAAGCTTTACCACGTCACGCAACCCGACAGGCTGCGTCATGGATCGGGTCCAGTGCGGACAAATCAGCAATGGCGACCGCTGGACCAACCGCACCACCATGCGAAATGACGATCCACGCGGACCGACAATCAAACCTGCTCGCAGACTCGTCACCGGCACACCACGCGCAGCCAAGACCCGCTCGACCTCCAAGCGACTGGACAGATGACGCGACAACTGCGCGTCATCGGGGATAATGCCTCCCAGATAAATGATCTGCTTCACGCCAGCCCGGGCAGCTGATCGGGCAAAATTGTCAGCCAAGATGAAATCCATGTCCTCGAAACCCGCCTGCGTCAACCGCGCCGGCAACATCGAGTGAACAAGATAAATTGCGTAATCGGCACCGGTCAGAGCCCGCTCGGTTTGCAGAAGCGAGAAAAGATCACACCGTTCCCATCGCACCCCCGGAATCGAAGCCGCAACACTGCGACTCAAGGCAATGACGTCGCACGTCTCGGCGAGCACTGGCAGTAACGCCGTGCCGACAAAGCCTGATGCGCCGGCTACCACTACGACCGGCCGTTTCGTCATCTCCGCCATCACGCCATGAAACACCCAACGGCGGCTGGCGCAAGTCCGGGGATCAACCCGCGCGCTGCTTCAACAGGTCGCGAATTTCCACCAAAACTTTCTCCTCGCCGGTCGGCTCCGAAGCCGGCTCGGGTTTTGCAGCCTCCTCTTTCTTGAGGACATTGATCGCCTTGACCAGCATGAAGATGGCCCAGGCAATGATCAGAAACTGTATAACAACAGTGATGAAGGCGCCGTAATTCAGCGTGGCCGCACCCACCTCTTGGGCGGCGGCAAGAGAGTCATAGGACTGGCCATCAAGACTGACGAAAAGTTGACTGAAGTCCATTCGGCCCAACAACAAACCTATTGGCGGCATGATGAGATCGTTGACCAGCGAGTTGACGATTTTTCCGAAGGCTGCACCGATAACGACGCCAACGGCGAGGTCGATGGCGTTACCACGAGCGATGAAGGTTTTGAATTCTTGAAACATAGAGTTGCCTTTCTTGCAGTTTGGCCAGCTTCATGGCCAGCCCAAATCCCAAGATTGACCTCTGTGCATCTCCAGCGTCCCATGAGCCAAATGCTCCGCGACATTCTCTTTTTACTCACATTAACTTCAGCTGCCATGTGCGCCGAACCGCTCCGGGTCGGCATGGATCTTTCCTACCCGCCGTTTGAAACCATTGGAGCCGACGCGAAACCCGGGGGGATCAGCGTGGATCTGGCGGAGGCTTTGGCAAAGGAATTGGGACAGCCCTTAAAAATTGAGAACATTCCTTTCACGGGACTTATTCCCTCGCTCCAGACCCGCAAAATCGACCTGATCATTTCATCGATGACGGCCACGCCGGAGCGCGCCAAGGCGGTGGCATTCTCCGACCCATACCTCACCACCGGGCTGGCCGCCTTGGTTCCCAAAAACAGCACGGCACAAGACCTGGCCGGCTTTGATCAAAGCGGCAACACCGTGGTTGTTCGGCAAGGAACGACCGGGGAAGTCTTTGCCCGGCGAAACATTCGGCATGCCAAAGTTTTGACCTTGGAAAAAGAAAACACCTGCGTGCTCGAAGTTGCTCAAGGTAAGGCGGCCGCATTTATCTACGACCAGATGTCGGTCTTTCAAAACGCAAAACGCAATCCAAGCACGACGCGGCCATTGCTAGCCCCCTTGCAGCAAGAATCTTGGGCCATCGCTCTGCGGACCGACGACACTGAGCGACGCATCAAAGTGAATGCCTTCCTGCGGAAATTCCGTGAAGAGGGTGGATTTGACGCTCTTGCTGAACGCTACCTCGCCGAGGAAAAGGCCGTCTTTGCCGAGCAGGGCATTCCGTTTTTCTTCTAACCCAGGAGGTCTTGGGCCTCTTTGAGTAATGAGTCGACGCTGATTCCGAGTTTTTTCATCACGGTCCCGCCAGGCGCACTCAAACCGAAACGATCAATAGCGATAACCCGGCCGGCCAGTCCGACATATTTGAACCAAGGCTGGCCCACCCCGGCTTCGATAGAGATTCGATTGGCGCAGGCGGGCGGAAGGACCTCATCGCGATATTTCTGCGGCTGACGATCAAATCGTTCGAAGCAGGGCATGGAAACAACTCGCACAGATGGTCCGAGCTTTTCCGCTGCCTGCATGGCCAAGTGCAACTCGCTGCCGGAGCTGAGAAGGATGAGCTTCAAAGCACCGGATTCTTTCCGGGCAACGTATCCCCCGCGAAACACGCCGTCTCTGGCCGTTTCCTGCGGAATTTGTCGCAAGGTAGGCAATGCTTGACGTGAGAGTGCAAGCAAGGACGGACCATCTTTTCTCTCGAAAGCCGCAGCAAAGGCACCAGCTGTTTCCGCGGGATCCGCCGGTCGGATCACATCCAGATTCGGAATCGCCCGCAATGCCGCCACGGTTTCAACCGGTTGGTGCGTCGGACCATCCTCACCCACTCCGACGGAATCGTGCGTGAAAATGTAAACCACCGGCAGGTGGGAGAGCGCAGCGATGCGAATGGACGGACGACAGTAATCACTGAAAACAAGGAAGGTCGCTCCGCTGGCATGGAAAATGCCGTCGTAAGCAATACCGTTCATGATTCCGCCCATGCCATGCTCGCGGATACCGAAACGGATATTGCGCCCCATCGGGTTGCGGGCGTCATAGTCGCCGCCGTCCTTGATGTAATTGAGGGTCGACCCATGCAGATCGGCACTTCCACTGATTACCAGCGGCAACGCTTTGGCCACGTGCTGCAGCACATCGCTGCCGGCCTTGCGCGTGGCGATATCCGGAGCATCTGCCGGATATTCCGGAATACACTTGAGCAGTTCCGGGACTTTATTCGCCAGAGCGTTTTCCAGCTCGCCGGCAAGATCCTTGTTCGCTTCGCGCCACGCATCGTAGCGCTGATGCCAGTCTTGGCAGGCACTCTCAAGCTCGGCGGCGTGCCCGGCAAAAAATTCCCGCACTTCAGGCGAGACATGAAATTTTTCCTCCGGCAGTCCAAGTCCCCGGCGGGCGTCCTCGGCATAATGGGCGCCACCCTCTCCGTGAGCTTTGCTTGTTCCGGCAACCTCGGGAATTCCTTTGCCGATAAGCGTCTTGGCGATGATCAGCTGCGGTTTGCCCGTCGCCGCCTTGGCCTTCTCGTAGACGCGGAGAAATTCCTCCATGTTTTGACCGTCAATTTCCTGCACCTCCCACCCCATTGCACGATACCTCGCCATGGTGTCCTCGCTCTGCGTGTAGAGGGCCATGGCATCGAGCGTCACATTGTTGGAGTCGTAAATGAGGATCAGGTTGTCCAACTGCAAGTGACCGGCGAGCGCGCTCGCTTCGAAAGCTACCCCCTCCTGCAAACATCCGTCCCCGGCCAGACAGACCACTTTGTGGTCGAAAATGCGATGTTCAACGGTGTTGAAACGCGCGGCCGCCATCTTGCCGGACATAGCCAACCCCACCGCATTAGCCACCCCTTGACCGAGCGGACCCGTGGTGCACTCCACACCGGGTGTTTCGTGAAACTCCGGATGCCCCGGAGTGATACTGCCAAGCTGGCGAAAATTAATGACCTGATCCAACGAGACATCATACCCGGACAAGTGCAACCAGCTGTAAAGGAACATGCTACCGTGACCTGCGGACAACACAAAGCGGTCGCGATTAAGCCAGCGTGGCTCCCTCGGGTTGTAACGCAGGGCGACACCGAAGAGCACGGCACCGATTTCTGCACAGCCAAGCGGGAGCCCAAGATGACCCGACTTGCAGGCTGCAATGGCATCTATCGCCAGACCCCGCGCATCCCGCGCGGACAAAGAAAGTATCTCGTGAGAAAAATTCATGAACGATTACTTTACGCCGCCCGCAAGCCACTTCTGCAAGCAAACTCTCCCGAAACCTGCAATCCCGCCAATTGCATCTTCGCCGCATTTCCGCCAAAGTGCCGGACCATGAATGACCAAGTCACGGTGCGCGTTCCCGCCACCAGCGCCAACCTCGGCCCGGGCTTCGACTGCCTCGGTGTCGCGCTGGAGTGCTACAATCACGTAGTCGTTCGGCGCGGGGAAAAGCTCCCTCCGGATGCCATGGTCGATGCCGCTGCCCGGGAATTTTTTTCCGCCGCAAGCACCCCGGCTTTCGATTTCTCTTGGAAAATCGCCGGCGACATCCCCCGCTCCCGCGGCCTCGGCAGCAGTGTGGTCGTTCGCCTTGGAATCCTGCATGCCCTCAATGCTCTTTGCGCCCGCCCACTAACCACGGACACGCTTTATAAAATCTGCGCCCGGCTTGAGGGGCATCCGGACAATGCAGCGCCGGCCGCGTTCGGGGGGTTTGCCGCCGCTCGGCAAGACGGGCTTTTTTTTCGCTGCGACATCTCGCCTTGCTTGCATTTCGTGCTGCTCGTGCCGGACAACGAAATTGACACCGACACATCCCGCGTCCAACTCCCCGAGACCATTGCTCACGCTGACGCCGCAAAAAACGCCTCCCACGCTGCGCTGATCACTGCCGCATTTGCCACCAGACAATACGAACTTCTTCGCGGATCGATGCGTGACTGGTTGCACGAACCTTACCGTGCGAAAGCGATTCCTCACCTCCGCCCGGCCGTCGAGGCCGGTGTCGCCGCCGGTGCTCTCGACGGATACTTGAGCGGCTCCGGTTCCGCCGTGGCCTGCCTAACGCTTCAGGAACCGCAACGTATCGCTGATGCCATGCAGTCGATCTTGCCATCCGCCCGCACTTTGATTCTACGAGCCGACAACACCGGCATCGCCGTCATCGCCTGATTTTCCATGCGCGTTCTGCTCGAAAGATTCGAACGCTATGCGGTAGACGTGATCCTCGAGCGTCGTGAAGGCGGGCGCGCCAACGCTCTTAAGTTTGTGCTCGGGGGATTGGCCGCAGCTTACCAGCGTGCCGTGCAAACACGGTTGGCGCTTTACCGCCGCCGTATCATACGTCCTCAGGAGCTCGGTTGTATGGTCGCCAGCATCGGAAACCTCACGGTCGGCGGCACCGGCAAAACCCCCGTGGCGGAAATGCTCGCCCGCGAACTTCATCGACGCGGTCGCCGCGTTGCCATTCTCAGCCGGGGATACAAAAGCGTTCCGCGCCCGTTCATCCATCGCTTGCGCAACAAAATCTTTAAGCACCTTGACCTCTTTCCGCCTCGCATCGTTTCGGACGGCCACAAAGTCCTGCTCGACTCGCGTCTTGCTGGCGACGAGCCGCACATGCTGGCCAAAAATCTCCCCGGCGTATGCGTTTTGGTGGACAAAGACCGCGTGAAAAGCGGGCTCCACGCCCTCAGGCACTTTGACAGTGACATCCTCCTCCTCGACGACGGTCTCCAATACCAGCGCTTGCGTCACCGCATGGACATCGTCCTCGTTGACCGTCAGTCGCCCTTCGGCAATGAACACCTCCTGCCCCGCGGCACCCTGCGTGAGCCTCCCGAAAACCTCCGTCGAGCATCATTCATCATTATCACTAAAAGCGGGCCCGACCCGGACCATGACCTCCTTGCACGTTTGCGCCGACTCAACCCCACAGCGCCGATCATCGAATGCACCCACGCCCCGCGACATTGGCAGGACCTCGTGAGCGGCGAAGAATTTCCCCTTGATCACCTCAAAGGAAAGCATGTTGGTGCCATGAGCGGTATCGCACGACCGGAAAGCTTCGAAGAAGGCGTCCGCGCCTTGGGCGTCAACGTCGAAATCACCAAAGCCTTCGCCGACCATCATCGTTTCACCAAAAAAGAAATCCTGCGCTTCCTCGAATGGTGCGACCGACGTTCGCTCGATGCACTCGTCACAACGGAGAAAGACGCGGTGCGTTTCCCCGACATCGACAAACCGCCCGTGCCGATGCTTTTCCTGCGCGTGGAGATTGAAATCCTCCGCGGTCAGGAACACTGGGCGGACTTGCTGAAACGTCTGGCCGGCGCTTGAAACGCCCCGCTATTGACGGCGGTGCCAGACGTAGCGCTCAAGCAGCACTTTGATCGTGGCGGTGAGCGGAACGGCAAGCAACGCTCCCAACAACCCGCCCAGAACCAAACTCCAAATCAGAACCGACAAAATCACCACAAACGGCCTCAAGCTCACCGATTGTCCGACAATGCGGGGCGCGATGAGAAAGCCTTCGAGGTTGTTCATCCCGAGAAAAATCGCCGTCACAATCAGCGGGTGTGTCCAGTCACCAAACTGCGCCGCGGCGATCAATACGGCCGGAATCCAGCAAATCAGCATCCCCAGATAAGGAATAAGGCCGAGGATGCCGACAGCCAAACCAATCAAAAGACCGAAGTTCAAACCCATCACCAGCAAAGCCGTGCCGATCAAAACACCATCGATCAAGCTGACAACAAATTGACCACGGAAATAACGCACCAAGTAGCTGTTGATCTCCTCGAAGAGCGATGCCACTTCGGTGCGGAGCGGAGATTCGGGCAGCGGGATATAATTCCGCCAGTTACCGGCGATCTCTCCCGCATCCTTGAGGAAGAAAAAAAGAAAAAGAGGGACGAGCAGCAGGCTCAAGGCAATACCCGCCACACCTAAAAATCCCCCCAAGCTTCGCTGCAGAAATGCCCCGCTGCTGGTCAGGATTGCCGGCAACCGATCCTGCACCCAAACCGTCAGATCCTGCACATAAGACCCCGCCAAGGCCCAAACCTCGTCACGCATTGTCCGCTCTGCCCCCTCCGTCAAAGCCGGATCGAATCGCTGTTGCATGCTTCTCACCCAATCGAGAGTCGAAAGCATGAGCTTTTCCGCCCTGGCAGAGTGCTCGGGCAATGTTTTGCCGAACTCAACCGCTTGATGCGATACCGCTGGAGCAACCCACAAAACAATTCCGGCGAACATCGAAGCCAAAATCAAAAACAGCAACAAGACCGCGTTGGTCCGCCTCATTCCCCAAGTGCAGAATTTGGCGACAACAGGCTCCAGCAAGTAAGCCAGAATCACCGCCACGACGATGGGAATGAGCAATGGCTGCAAAAAGGCCAACGCTTTCACCGCCAAGTAACCAACCAACACCGTCAAGGCCGTCAGCACGGCAAGCGCCACCGCCGTCAAAGCGGCATACCACATCCGCTTCTGCCACGGTGTTGGTTGCGTCACGTCATCATCCACACGATATATCCTGCGGAAGGATGAGCCATGGTGAAACACAAAACTTCCGCCTCATCCGGATTAGTCCTTGCCGAGAATCTCGAGATAGGAACGCTCCAGCGGCCGGGTGGAACTTCCCGGCCCGTATTTCTCGATGCGCATCTGTTTGAGCATCCATTGACCATCCACACGCTGCCCGGAAACAACCTCGAACCGACGCAAAAGTTTACCCTGCCAATCATAACCCTCGATCCTCAACAGCGCCCCGCTGTCGGCATCAACCCACACCCGCACCACGGCGAACTCCGAACCGCGCTTGGCCGGACGCAACTCGATTTTCCAAGCCGGACGAGTTCTGATGATCTCCTTGCCGAGCATCCTGGCATCGGGCCAATACAAGAAGCCGAGGGAGAGGTCCTCAACCGTGACCCCTGCACCGTTGGCCACCGGCTCCTGCATGCCTTTGGACATCGGCGATCCTTTGCCGTCGTAAACATCCGATGAGTCCTCTCCGAAACGCACCTCGTAAACACGGCGAGGATTGTCAAAACCGAACCACATACGCCCGAAGCTGACTTTCAATGTAAACGGGGTGACCTTCGCTCCCGCACGCAACTGACCGCGCACGGATGCCTCTTGGCTGGTCGAGGCCATGCGCGCCACGCGCAAGACCTCCTGCGGATCGGGGGCCGCGTCACACACTGGTCCCGCTGACAAAAAACAACCCGCAACGAAGCATGACCAAATCACCGTCTTTATCCTTCCTTGTCTCATAGCATGGAACCCCCAACACTATCACACGTGCACTCCACCTTCGACCAACAACTCTTTCTTTTTCTGAATGCCGACCGAGGCCAAGCTTGGCTTGATAAATCTTGGGCCATTTTTTCGAGTCTCGACTTCTGGATGCCCTTCCTGGTTCTCGCTGGCGTGCTTGTTGCATGGCGGGGAGGGTTCCGGGGTAGAGCCATGCTAGCTTGTCTGCTTGTTTCCATTGGCCTAATGGAGGGCGGCGTTATCAACCCTTTGAAAAA
>JBILDG010000252.1:0-3158 GCA_044352715.1 Chthoniobacterales bacterium
CGCCGCCGAATTCCTCGCGTACAATGGTGTTGATGCGGTCTTCGATGACGTATTCGGGAATTTTGAATCCTTCGGATTTGAAGTGATCGATGATGAGCTGGCGGTCGATGAGATCTTTGAGGGCGGCGCTTTGCGATTCGCGCATTTTTTCCTGCATCTCGGCGCCTTCATACATTTCACCGAGCGAGCGCTGGCGGAACATGAGGATTTCGCGCACTTGGCCGTAGGTGATGACGTTCGAGTTTACCACGGCAGCGATACCATCGACCATCCGTTCGCGGGATTGAGCCGGTGAAGGCAAGGGCAGCAGGGCAAAAAACAGCGCAAGAACGCCGGAGCGGATATAGACAGACGAGATCACAATTGCTGCAAGAGTGTAAGAATCTGGCGTAATTTCAAGGCGGGATCGCAAGATTCAAGCCGGGGGTGGCGGTGGCCGATCATGATAAAATCTCCCCCCCGACGCAGACGAAGGACATTTTCCTCGGTTTCCACGGATTCAATCCCGGCCGCCGCGGCCCTCAACCGGATGGCAGCGACTTTCAACAGGTGGCGGGCGGGAGTCGGCAGCCTTCCGTAACGGTCACGCCACAGGTTCTTGAGGTTATCCAAAGCCGGTAATGTCTCTGTCTCGGCCAGTTGACGGTGAGCGGCGATGCGTTCACGCGGTTCGGCAATATAATCGGCCGGAATCCACGCAGGGAGCTGCCTCTCGACGGCTTGGGCGGGGTCGGAGGCGACAAAGTCAAGCGCCACGCGTATATCGGGCCGGCCGGGGGCTTTTTCCCCTTTGAGTTTGGCCACGGCGGATTTGAGCAGGCGGCAATAAAACTCGAAACCGATGGCTAGAATGTGGCCGCTTTGTTCGGTTCCGAGAATGTTGCCGGCGCCGCGAATTTCGAGATCGCGCATGGCGACACGAAAACCCGCCCCGAGGCTGGAGTATTGGCGGATGGCCGCAATGCGTTTGCGGGCTTCTCCGGCCCCCATCATGTCGCGCGGGAGTAGCAGGTAAGCGTAAGCCTTGTGGTTCGATCGGCCGACGCGCCCACGCAACTGGTAGAGGTCGGCCAAGCCGAAGCGGTCGGCGCGGTCGATGATGATCGTGTTGGCATTCGGAATATCGAGGCCGCTTTCGATAATGGAGGTGCAAAGCAGGATATCCGCGTCGCCGCGGACAAAAGTGGACATGACGTCCTCCAACTCCTCCTCGGGCATTTGTCCGTGGCCAGTGAGGATGCGGGCGTCGGGTACCAGCTCCATAAGGCGCTTTTCGAGGATGCCAATAGATTTGATGCGGTTGTGCAGGAAGTAAACTTGTCCGCCGCGGTTGAGTTCTCGACGAATGGCGTCACGGATAATTCTTTCATCGTATCCGCAAATGACCGTTTCGATGGGAATGCGATTAGCCGGCGGGGTTTCGATCGTGCTCATGTCACGTGCCCCGAGGAGCGAGAGATAGAGAGTGCGCGGGATCGGCGTGGCGGAAAGAGTCAGCACGTCAACACGGCGGAAGTTCTCTTTGAGGCGCTCCTTGTGCAGCACACCGAAGCGTTGCTCTTCGTCCACGATGACGAGTCCGAGGTTTTTGAAAGCGACATCTTTACCGAGCAGACGATGCGTGCCGACCACGATGTCCACGCTCCCGTCGCTCAGGCCCGCGAGGGTTTCGCGTTGCTGCTTGGGCGTGCGAAAGCGGCTCAGTAACCCGACGGTCACCGGGTAGTCCGACATGCGCTCACGCAGGGTCTGCCAGTGCTGTTGCGCAAGAACCGTGGTTGGCGCGAGGAATGCGACTTGTCGCTCCCCCATCACCGCTTTGAAGGCCGCGCGAATGGCAACCTCGGTTTTGCCGAAGCCCACGTCGCCGCACACCAGACGGTCCATCGGGCGGGTGGATTCCATGTCGCGCTTGGCATCTTCAATGGCGCGAAGTTGGTCGGGGGTCTCTTTAAAAGGAAAAGAATCCTCGAACTCGCGTTGCCAGGTGTTGTCTGCCGGAAAGGTGATCCCCGGCTCCGACTCCCGCTCGGCTTGCAGGCGGAGCAGTTTCTCTGCGTAGGCGAGGACCGATTTTTCGGCACGTGAGCGAGCGCGTTGCCAGCGACCGTCGCCAAGCTCGCTGAGCGCCGGATTTTTGCGTCCGATGCCGACATAGCGGGAGACTTTCCATCCTTGATCCAACGGGACGTAAAGTTTGGCGCCGCGGGCAAACTCGAGGGTAAGGACCTCCCCGGCTTCCTCCTGTCCCGGCAAAACATGCAGCCCACGGTAACGCGCAATGCCGTAATCGAGGTGCACAACCAGATCGTTCTCGGAAAACTCATCGAATCGCAGGGTGTGTCGGGCAACCGCGGCCCGGGCGCGTTGCCAACTGCCGCGACGGGCCTCCAGGCTATGAGCCCGGCCGAAAATTTCCGCATCTGTGAGGAGGGCCAGCTTGGCATCTGCCAGAATGAATCCGCGGGCCAGCGTGCCGATGATCACGGGAAGATCAGGGGTCGCGTCTGCTTCGCCCGCAGCCAACTCCCGCAAGCGTGTCGCTTCGCCTTCATTGGTGCAAATGATCTGCACCGTCCATCCATCTTCCTGCCAGTGTTTGATCTGGCGGAAAAGATCGCGGCGGCGTTGCTCCAGCAGAACGATGTCGCCCGCAGCGAAATCGCCGACCGGATGATCCGAGGCCAAGATTTCGATGGCTGGTTCATCGGCGAGGACGGGACCGGAGTGGATTTGCACGGGGGCATCGGGTTCGGCGTTTTCGACCGAGAGAAAAATCACGTCCTTCGGCAAATGCGCACGCACGGACGCATCCTGATCTTCCGAGCCGTCGCCGAGTGCCAACTCGCAGGCGGGCAGATTCTCGATCGAACGTTGGGAGTCAGGATCGTAAGAGCGGAGCGATTCGAGCTCGTCTCCGAAAAATTCCAAGCGCACCGGCCAAGTTGTCTGCCACGGATAAACATCCACGATGCCGCCGCGCACAGCGAATTGGCCGCGCTCAGAGGCCGAGGTGACTCGCTGGAAACCTGCTTTCTCCAACTGCTCGGCCAAAACGTCGATCGGCAGCGATTGGCCGCGCTCGAGGCGCAGGATGCGCTGTTCCAATTTTTGCGGCGACGGTGCGGGATGATCGAGCCCGTCGGCGGTGAGAACAA